>CAWJKX010000217.1:0-12801 GCA_963843065.1 uncultured Bacteroidota bacterium | reverse complement strand
ACGAGGCCGCGGCTTTTTCCACTCGCAATCACATTTTCGATTTACGGACACCACTTCCGCAAAATTCTCGAAGTCTATGCAGCGGGCTAAGGCGACCCTTGTGAAGGTTTCAAACCCTCACAAGGGTAAGTAATTACCCCTCATCAGTTCTTAATCTGTATCCGATGCCCGATTCCGTTAGAAGCATCTTCGGTTTCGACGGATCGTCTTCAATTTTCTTTCGCAGCTGGGCAACATAGATCCGAGTGTACTGTGTTTCCTCGGCATTGGTCGGTCCCCATACCTGTTCAAGGATAAAGCGGTGTGTCAGCACTCTTCCCGCATTTCTCACAAAAAGTGCGAGCAGTGCATATTCTGTCGCGGTAAGCTTCACCACTTCATTCCCTTTTTTTACCAGCCGGGCCGACAGATCGACTGTCAGGCCTTGCATTGTGAAAACTTCTTTGTCGGGAAGCAATGTGCGGTGGCGGAGCGCTGTCCGTACGCGGGCGAGCAACTCGCCCGTCCGGAACGGTTTCACCAGATAATCATCCGCTCCTGCGCCGAGGCAATCGACGATATCCGCTTCGGCATTGCGGACGGAAAGAATAATAACGGGAATCGTCGCCCATTCGCGAATTGCCTTCAGGACGCTTAGCCCATCGGTGTCGGGCAATCCCAAATCAAGAATGATGAGCTCCGGACGTTCGGTCGCCGCCATTCTCATCCCCTCATTTCCTGTTAACGCAAATTTAAGAGAATAGTCTTGCGGGCCGAGGGTCGATTCGAGAAGGCGGCGATGATTTCATCGTCAATAATCAGGATAACAGGCTTTGTGCTCATTGCTGTATCGAAGGTACGGCGGTTATTGGAATTCGAAATGTGAATTCTGCTCCCGCTAGGAGCGAGATTCCTTGCAGTCATTGTTCCTTATGGCTTCGGCGAAGCCTTTTGCGATCGTTAGGCCAAGGCCTGAACCGCCGCTTTTCATCCCTTCGGCACGATAGAATTTTTCGAACACTTTAGGAAGGTCATCTTTTGCAAGCCCGGGTCCGTTGTCCGCTACGAGAATGACACATTCTTTCCCTTCAATTTTTACATCGATGGTAATAGAGCTCCCCTCAGGTGTGTGGACTGCCGCATTATGGATGAGGTTCGTGAGGGCTTGTTCGACCAGGCCGAAATCCAATTTGACAAGCGGCATCTCATCCTGCACTTTGACGATAACGGAATGGCGGGAAAGCTCCCGGTCTAATCCCTTGATAGCGGCGTTGATGGGGTTGTGAATGTCGCACCAGTCCATATCTTCGGTTGAATCATTCCTGACTCGAGGCGCGACATGTCGAGGAGGTTGGCGACGAGCCGGTTGAGGCGTTCGGCCGCAATGTGCATTCCTTCGTGTGTTCATCCAACGAAGGGCTCTTAGTTGGCAGAGTTCTTCATAAGGTTTTCTGAAGCACCCATGATCGCCGCGATGGGCGTCCGAAGTTCGTGCGAGATCGAGTTGAACAAGATTTTGTACAGCCGCTCCGATTCTGCGACGACGATCGATTTCTTGTTGACGTCGTTCAGCAGTTCCCGTTCCATGGCCGACGCGATTTGCGCAATGAAGTTGTCGAGCGACGTCTCCTGGTCGGAGGAGAGTTTTTCGTTTCGATGCAGCCGAACGCCGATTACGCCGAGAGGGTAGCGGGGGCCGGAGACCGGAAAATATGTTGTCTCAGCCGATGGAAGGGTGTCGGTATATTTGCCTGCTTTTTTTTCATTCCAATATGTCCATGAAGCAACGCCATATTCTTTTGCGTCAAGGACAAAAGAGCTTGCTTTGTGCGGGTGGGCTGATATTTCGCCGTCGGCTTCACCGAGAATGATCGCGACATCTGCGTCAAAATATTTTTTGATGTTCGAAACCGCCGCCCGGATCACCTCTTCCTGCGAATGCGCTGAGGAGAGGTCGTTTGTTAAGGCGAAGAGGGCAGACGTCCGCTCCTCGCGCGCGAACAGCTTTTTCTCTTGCCCGTATGCGCGCTGTGAGAACCCCGTTAGCTAGTGCGACGATGAAATAGACGCCGAGCATCATGACATCTTCGAGGTCCGATGGAAAACGTAAAGATCGGCGGGATGAAAAAAAAGTCCCACACCAACGCTCCCATCGCGGCGGCTATGAGCACGGACCCGGGCCGATCCGTAAAGGGAGAAGGGAAACGGTGAGCAGGATGACATCGAAACGGTTCTGTATCCGATGAGCTGTGCAAAAGGAAAACAGCAAAGAGCGACAAAGGCGACGATAGCTGATGCAAGGATATATTGTGTTATGGTAGACTGAAGCTTTGGAATGGCGCGCCGTTTTCTTTCTTGCTGGGTAGTATCTTCTTGACCGACGATATAGACGTCGACGTTGTGGCTCTTTTCGACAAGGTCTTCTATCAACCGCTGCGAGCGTGAGAACAAGCCTCGCTTTGATTTTCCGACAAGAATTTGCGTCGCATTCTGTTCGCGCGCGACACGGATGAGCGCATCTGCAACATTTTCGTCCGATGTCGTATAATCTCCGCCCCTAACTTGCGGGCAAGAGCAATTTTCTTCGACAATTGCTCTTTGTCGCTCTCTTGTAACGAGGCGGAAGTCTCGACGCAGACGACCACCCACGATGCGTTCATGGTGTATGAGAGCCTTCGTGCCCAGCGGAGCACAGAAACCAGTGAGGGCTTGGGCTAATACCGACGACAAAGCGCTGTCCGGATTTCCATGGACCGGTGATCCGGGCGGTCGCATATAATCGCGCAACTGATGGTCGACGCGCTCGGCTGTCAACCTGAGAGACATTTCGCGCAACGCCGTAAGGTTTCCCTTGCGGAAAAAATTCTGAATGGCTGCTGCGAGCGTTCGGGAGCGTAAACCTTCCCTTCTTCCAATCTTTTTAGAAGTTCGTCCGGGGGCAAGTCGATGACTTCGATATCATCCGCCCGTTCAAAGATAGAATCGGAAACAGTCTCTCGTATCACCGAGCCGGTGATTTGTGCGACAGCGTCGGCGCGGCTTTCGAGATGCTGAACATTCAAAGTCGTATACACATCGATGCCGTTGTCAAGAAGCTCCTGGACATCCTGGTACCGTTTGAGATGGCGGCTTCCTGGAGCGTTGGTGTGGGCGAGTTCGCTACAAGATCGAGCTTTGGCTTCCGTGCGAGGATCGCGTCGAGGTCCATTTCCTCTACAACGCTGTCGCGGTAGTCGATCTTTTTGCGCGGGATGAAAGGGAGGTTTGCAGCGAGCGCTTCTGTTTCGGGACGCTTGTGCGTTTCGACGATGCCAATGACCACATCAATCCCTTTTGAGATGGCCTCATGCGCTGCCGTGAGCATATCGTATGTCTTGCCCACGCCCGCGCACATGCCGAAAAAGATCTTCAGCTTCGCCTTTGCGGCATTTTCCTCTTCTTTTCGTAAAGCGTGGAGAAGAGCGTCGGGGTCGGGTCGGTATTATCGATGGAAATAATACGGTAATATATTGATTCTTTTGCCCATTGTCATCCACTCGTGTTCATACGTAACGGTACAGTTTGGAAGGCTTTCGGCTACCTTCTTGATTGACCCTATATAGAGACGTATCGGGAATTCTCTGATAAGGTCTTCGTTGAATCAATTTGAAATTGAAATCAAGAACCGAAATACAATTTCACGTAAGCCTCAACGCAACAAGAATCATGTCGACGAGTTTAATACCGAAGAAGGGAGCGATGACGCCGCCCACGCCGTAAATGAACAAGTGCCTCCGCAGCAGCTGAACTGCACTCACGGCGCGATATTTCACACCTTTGAGGGCTAATGGAATAAGGACAACGATAATTAGTGCGTTGAAAATGACCGCAGAAAGTATGGCGCTTTCAGGAGTAGCGAGCCGCATGATGTTCAGCGCGTTCAGCGCGGGATACGTTGTCGCGAATGCCGCGGGGATGATGGCGAAGTGACTTTGCCACGTCGTTGGCAATGCTGAATGTCGTGAGTGTACCTCGCGTCATCAGGAGCTGTTTGCCGATCTCCACGATTTCCAAAAGTTTGGTTGATTGCTGTCGAGGTCGATCATATTCGCCGCTTCGCGTGCAGATTGAGTGCCGGTGTTCATTGCGACGGCGACGTCGGCTTGAGCGAGCGCTGGCGCGTCGTTCGTGCCATCTCCCGTCATCGCGACGAGGCGCCCCCCCTTTTGATAGTCGCGGATTAATTTCAATTTATCTTCCGGCTTTGCTTCCGCAAGAAAATCATCGACCCCGGCCTCAGCGGCAATGGCCATAGCGGTCAATTGATTGTCTCCGGTGATCATCACGGTTTTAATTCCCATCTTCCGCAGATGCGCAAAACGTTCTTTGATTCCACCTTTGACGATATCTTTAAGATGAATGACGCCGAGAACTTCTTTGTTCTCTACGACGACGAGAGGTGTGGCGCCCGCGCGGCTAATGTCCTGTACCAATTGTTGAACCGCCGCAGGGAACTGGCCTCCTAATTGTTCGATGTATGCTTTGATCGCTTCAGAAGCGCCTTTGCGGATTATTCTCTCGCCGTTTTTTCCCTCGGGCTGAATGTCTGCTCCGCTCATACGCGTTTGCGCACTGAAGGGGACAAAATGCGCGGCAATCTCGTTGACATTTCGCTCACGAAACCCATGCTTTTCTTTTGCAAGCACAACGATCGAACGTCCTTCCGGTGTTTCGTCTGCAAGTGATGCGAGCTGAGCAGCATCGGCGAGACGCTCCTTTGTGATTCCGGGAGCGGGTGTGAACTCGGTTGCCATGCGGTTCAACAATTGGTACAGGACATTAGCCGCGCGGGCGCCACACCTCTCGTCGTCGTAGAGAACAAAGAAGTTCTCGGCGTCATTCATCTTAAAGATATCGTCAAAGGTGGAATCAAAGAACGTTTTGCGCATCTGCGGAAGATGGGAATTAAAACCGTGATGATCACGGGAGACAATCAATTGACCGCTATGGCCATTGCCGCTGAGGCCGGGGTCGATGATTTTCTTGCGGAAGCAAAGCCGGAAGATAAATTGAAATTAATCCGCGACTATCAAAAGGGGGGGCGCCTCGTCGCGATGACGGGAGATGGCACGAACGACGCGCCAGCGCTCGCTCAAGCCGACGTCGCCGTCGCAATGAACACCGGCACTCAATCTGCACGCGAAGCGGCGAATATGATCGACCTCGACAGCAATCCAACCAAACTTTTGGAAATCGTGGAGATCGGCAAACAGCTCCTGATGACGCGAGGTACACTCACGACATTCAGCATTGCCAACGACGTGGCAAAGTACTTCGCCATCATCCCCGCGGCATTCGCGACAACGTATCCCGCGCTGAACGCGCTGAACATCATGCGGCTCGCTACTCCTGAAAGCGCCATACTTTCTGCGGTCATTTTCAACGCACTAATTATCGTTGTCCTTATTCCATTAGCCCTCAAAGGTGTGAAATATCGCGCCGTGAGTGCAGTTCAGCTGCTGCGGAGGCACTTGTTCATTTACGGCGTGGGCGGCGTCATCGCTCCCTTCTTCGGTATTAAACTCGTCGACATGATTCTTGTTGCGTTGAGGCTTACGTGAAATTGTATTTCGGTTCTTGATTTCAATTTCAAATTGATTCAACGAAGACCTTATCAGAGAATTCCCGATACGTCTCTTATATAGGGTCAATCAAGAAGGTAGCCGAAAGCCTTCCAAACTGTACCGTTACGTATGAACACGAGTGGATGACAATGGGCAAAAGAATCAATATATTACCGTATGATTTCCATCGATGAATCCCGACCCGACCCCGACGCTCTTCTCCACGCTTTACGAAAAGAAGAGGAAAATGCCGCAAAGGCGAAGCTGAAGATCTTTTTCGGCATGTGCGCGGGCGTGGGCAAGACATACGATATGCTCACGGCAGCGCATGAGGCCATCTCAAAAGGGATTGATGTGGTCATTGGCATCGTCGAAACGCACAAGCGTCCCGAAACAGAAGCGCTCGCTGCAAACCTCCCTTTCATCCCGCGCAAAAAGATCGACTACCGCGACAGCGTTGTAGAGGAAATGGACCTCGACGCGATCCTCGCACGGAAGCCAAAGCTCGTTCTTGTAGACGAACTCGCCCACACCAACGCTCCAGGAAGCCGCCATCTCAAACGGTACCAGGATGTCCAGGAGCTTCTTGACAACGGCATCGATGTGTATACGACTTTGAATGTTCAGCATCTCGAAAGCCGCGCCGACGCTGTCGCACAAATCACCGGCTCGGTGATACGAGAGACTGTTTCCGATTCTATCTTTGAACGGGCGGATGATATCGAAGTCATCGACTTGCCCCCGGACGAACTTCTAAAAAGATTGGAAGAAGGGAAGGTTTACGCTCCCGAACGCTCGCAGCAAGCCATTCAGAATTTTTTCCGCAAGGGAAACCTTACGGCGTTGCGCGAAATGTCTCTCAGGTTGACAGCCGAGCGCGTCGACCATCAGTTGCGCGATTATATGCGTACCGCCCGGATCACCGGTCCATGGAAATCCGGACAGCGCTTTGTCGTCGGTATTAGCCCAAGCCCTCACTCGGTTTCTGTGCTCCGCTGGGCACGAAGGCTCTCATACACCATGAACGCATCGTGGGTGGTCGTCTGCGTCGAGACTTCCGCCTCGTTACAAGAGAGCGACAAAGAGCAATTGTCGAAGAATATTGCTCTTGCCCGCAAGTTAGGGGCGGAGATTATGACGACATCGGACGAAAATGTTGCAGATGCGCTCATCCGTGTCGCGCGCGAACAGAATGCGACGCAAATTCTTGTCGGAAAATCAAAGCGAGGCTTGTTCTCACGCTCGCAGCGGTTGATAGAAGACCTTGTCGAAAAGAGCCACAACGTCGACGTCTATATCGTCGGTCAAGAAGATACTACCCAGCAAGAAAGAAAACGGCGCGCCATTCCGAAGCTTCAGTCTACCATAACACAATATATCCTTGCATCAGCTATCGTCGCCTTTGTCGCTCTTTGCTGTTTTCCTTTTGCACAGCTCATCGGATACAGAACCGTTTCGATGATCATCCTGCTCACCGTTTCCCTTCTCCCTTTACGGATGGGCCCGGGTCCCGTGCTCGTAGCCGCCGCGATGGGAGCGTTGGTGTGGGACTTTTTTTTCATCCCGCCGATCTTTACGTTTTCCATCGGACGCGTCGAAGATGTCATGATGCTCGGCGTCTATTTCATCGTCGCACTAGTGACGGGGGTTCTCACAGCGCGCATACGGGCAAGAGAAAAAGCTGTTCGGCAGCGCGAGGAGCGGACGTCTGCCCTCTTCGCCTTAACAAACGACCTCTCCTCAGCGCATTCGCAGGAAGAGGTGATCCGGGCGGCGGTTTCGAACATCAAAAAATATTTTGACGCAGATGTCGCGATCATTCTCGGTGAAGCCGACGGCGAAATATCAGCCCACCCGCACAAAGCAAGCTCTTTTGTCCTTGACGCAAAAGAATATGGCGTTGCTTCATGGACATATTGGAATGAAAAAAAAGCAGGCAAATATACCGACACCCTTCCATCGGCTGAGACAACATATTTTCCGGTCTCCGGCCCCCGCTACCCTCTCGGCGTAATCGGCGTTCGGCTGCATCGAAACGAAAAACTCTCCTCCGACCAGGAGACGTCGCTCGACAACTTCATTGCGCAAATCGCGTCGGCCATGGAACGGGAACTGCTGAACGACGTCAACAAGAAATCGATCGTCGTCGCAGAATCGGAGCGGCTGTACAAAATCTTGTTCAACTCGATCTCGCACGAACTTCGGACGCCCATCGCGGCGATTATGGGTGCTTCAGAAAACCTTATGAAGAACTCTGCAAAGATAGGAACATCTTCGTCGGATGAACACACGAAGGAGATTCACATCGCGGCCGAACGCCTCAACCGGCTCGTCGCAAACCTCCTCGACATGTCGCGGCTCGAGTCGGGAATGATCCAACCGAAGATGGACTGGTGCGACGTTCACGACCTCATCAACGCCGCTATCAAGGGATTAGACCGGGAGCTTTTACGCCATTCCGTTGTCGTCAAAGTGCAGGATGAGATGCCGCTTGTCAAATTGGATTTCGGGCTGATCGAACAAGCCCTTACGAACCTCATTCACAACGCGGCAGTCCATACGCCGGAGGGGAGTTCTATTGCCGTTGAAGCAAAAATTGAAGCGAAGGAATGTGTCATCGTCGTAGCAGACAATGGACCCGGACTTGCAAAAGATGACCTTCCTAAAGTGTTCGAAAAATTCTATCGTGCCGAAGGGATGAAAAGCGGCGGTTCAGGCCTCGGCCTGACGATCGCAAAAGGCTTCGCCGAAGCTCATAAAGGAACACTGACTGCAAGGAATCTCGCTCCGACCGGAGCAGAATTCACATTGCGAATTCCAATAACCGTCGTACCTTCGATACAGCAATGAGCACAAAGCCTGTTATCCTGATTATTGACGATGAAATACAAATTCGCCGCCTTCTCGAATTGACCCTCGGCCCGCAAGACTATTCTCTTAAATTTGCGTTAACAGGAAATGAGGGGATGAGAATGGCGGCGACCGAACGTCCGGAGCTCATCATTCTCGATTTGGGATTGCCCGACACCGATGGGCTAAGCGTCCTGAAGGTAATTCGCGAATGGGCGACGATTCCCGTTATTATTCTTTCCGTCCGCAATGCCGAAGCGGATATCGTCGATTGCCTCGGCGCAGGAGCGGATGATTATCTGGTGAAACCGTTCCGGACGGGCGAGTTGCTCGCCCGCGTACGGACAGCGCTCCGCCACCGCACATTGCTTCCCGACAAAGAAGTTTTCACAATGCAAGGCCTGACAGTCGATCTGTCGGCCCGGCTGGTAAAAAAAGGGAATGAAGTGGTGAAGCTTACCGCGACAGAATATGCACTGCTCGCACTTTTTGTGAGAAATGCGGGAAGAGTGCTGACACACCGCTTTATCCTTGAACAGGTATGGGGACCGACCAATGCCGAGGAAACACAGTACACTCGGATCTATGTTGCCCAGCTGCGAAAGAAAATTGAAGACGATCCGTCGAAACCGAAGATGCTTCTAACGGAATCGGGCATCGGATACAGATTAAGAACTGATGAGGGGTAATTACTTACCCTTGTGAGGGTTTGAAACCTTCACAAGGGTCGCCTTAGCCCGCTGCATAGACTTCGAGAATTTTGCGGAAGTGGTGTCCGTAAATCGAAAATGTGATTGCGAGTGGAAAAAGCCGCGGCCTCGTAAAAAGCGACCAAAGAAATAACTTCCAATATTGAACGCGTTCCTTTCCCACAATCCCGAGAACAACTGTCGATGAGACGAGCGCCCCTATCTCTGCAAATGTAATCCGATTCAAATGAACCACGGGCGGTTTGTACGTTCGAAGAAATTGCTTCACACGCGCGTAGTACGGTTTTGGGGAATAAATATGTTCAAGGAGCGATCGGTACCCTTTCAAAAGGGCTTCACGATTCATCCGGGGAATAAAGTTCATGGAAAAATCTGTGTTGTCTCCGGTCATCGCCTTCAATAATCTCCCTTCTTTCAGGAGACGCTGATACAGCCTTGTGCCGACCGGGGCATTCAGCAAACCTACCATCGCCGTCACAATCCCGCTCTCCTGAACGAAATCAATCACTTTCTGAAAAATCGAACCGGGGTCGCTGTCGAACCCGACGATGAAACCTCCTTGCACCTGGAAGCCGTGCTGCTGAATCTTTTTAACGGATGCGATGAGGTCGCGGTTCCTATTGGGTATCTTTTTGCATTCAGCGAGGCTCTCCTCATGCGGAGACTCGATGCCGACAAAGACAGTGCGGAAGCCGGCTTTCGACATCAGGTGCATCAATTCCTCGTCGTCGGAAAGATTGACGGACGCTTCTGTATTAAAAGCGAACGGATGCCCTCTTTTCTCCATCCATTGAATAACGGCGGGGAGAATTTCTTCCTTGAGTTTGTTCTTGTTTCCGATGAAATTGTCGTCCACAAAAAACACGCCGCCCCTCCACCCAAATGTGTACAGTGCCTCAAGTTCAGCAAGAAGCTGGTCTTTCCTTTTCGTCCGAGGAACGCGGCCGTACAAGACCGTGATATCGCAAAACTCACAGTCGTACGGGCAACCGCGCGAATATTGCAAGTTCAGGGATCCGTAAACCCTGGAGTTGATGAGGTTCCAAAGCGGAACGGGAGTCGTCGTTACGTCTGCCCACGACTCGGATTCGTAGAGATGGCGAGGAGATCCGCGTCCAAGGTCTTCGATAAACCGGGGCAAGGTAAGCTCCGCTTCATTGAGAACGAGATGGTCGACATCTTCGTATTCCTCATGGTGAACTGTGAACAACGGGCCGCCGCCGACAGTTGTTTTTCCCATCGACTTACAGCGGTCGATAATTTCTCTCACGGATTTTTGCTGGACGGACATTCCGCCGAGAAAAACATAATCAGCCCATCGCAGATCATTGTCTCTCAACACTTCGACATTCATATCGACAAGTTTCTTCTTCCAGAGCGGGGGGAGCATTGCACCGACTGTCAGAAGACCCAGAGGAGGATAAGCAGCCTTTTTTGAAACAAATTTCAACGCATGACGAAATCCCCAAAAAGTATCCGGGAAAAAGGGATTGACGAGAAGGATGTTCATGGCGACGCTCCTTTTGGAAAAATTATGTGCGCCGGGGATTCTTCTTTGGAAGGAAAATTCGCGTTCTGAAGGGAAACTTGCTATCGCGACGGCAAGATGAATTCTAGGTGCTTTAGAAGAATATAATATTTTACAAATCAAATGCAACGCGGCGGTAGAGCGAGCACTCCTGCCTCCCTCACGATCCGGCTACGATCGTTTAAGTATGACCAATGAAATGTCATCGTTGGGGGGCGCATCTTTCACAAAAAAATCTATTTCGCCAAGCAGCGTCTTTCCAATCTCTTCGGGGGAGCGACCCCTCAGCATTGGGAGCCGCTTGAGCAATCGCTCCGAGCCAAAAAATTCTCCCCGTTCGTTGCTGGCTTCAGTAAGTCCGTCAGAATAGACAAGAAAAACGTCGCCGCTCTGAAGCTCAAGCTGCCGTTCTGCATAGACGGTCGACCCCATCAAACCGAGCGCCGGCTCGCCTTTATGCATCTCTTGAAGTCCACCGGTCGTGAGCACAATTGGCGGAAGATGCCCTGCATTGACAAACCGTAAAGTTCCGGAATCCGACGCGACTTCGGCATAGACGAGCGATGCAAAACTGTTCGGCAATCCGTCGCGATGAACGATCGCATTCAATTTTGTTATGAGTTTTCCGATTGAATCATAATCGGGTGCAAGGGCTTTCAACGTTGCTTGAAGTTTTGCCATGATAAGGGCTGCTTGCAAACCCTTCCCCGAAACATCGGCAAGTGCAATGCCGAACCTGTTTTCGCTCTGACGAAGAAAATCTATTAAATCTCCCCCTACTTCGTTTGCCGGCCTCGAATAGATCCACAATGACCAGCCCGGAACCGACGGGCTTTGTTCGGGCATCAATGCCTGCTGCACTCGCTTCCCTGCACTGAGTTCGTCCCGTGCAACAAGCTTGTCCTTTAGCTCGAGCATGAGGACTAATAAAATTATTGCGCCGCCGACAAGGTGAAGTTCCACTGTCTGCGACATGTCTGTTTGTCGCAATAACAATGGGACTCCAGACTTGCAAAACAATCCCAAGAACCAGGACAATGCGTCGAAACGGAGTAAGCCTCATCAACAAACTCTTGAGGAGCCACCCGTTGAGGTAGACCCAACGTTTGAGAGGCTGCATCGCCTCTAAACGCTTTTTCTTCTCTTCGTCGATATAAAATTCTTTCAGGCCGCGAAATTCTTTGCGGAAGGTATTCCAGTGGCCCCCTTTGCTGAAATCATCGCGAAGAGTATCCCGCAGGCGCGGTTCGCTTTGGCTGTAAGAATCATCGTGGTTCATGGTTTCGTTGTACTATTAGTTCCACTAATCAATACGATAATTTCGGGTAAAAGTTGTGCTGTCAAGCACCGGGAAGCCGATCTTAAGACTAAAAAATCGTCAGACGCTGCCCCATTATTCCCTTTACTGCCGCAATTACAAGAAAGGAAATGACGAGAAGAATCAAGGCGAGAATGAGAGCGACGTTCAAGTCTGCTTCAAAACCAGTGTAGATGCCAACAGCATGGTTTGAGTCTTTCCCGGGTATTTTCCCGAAAAATAAACGTCGCACCAAATTCTCAGAGCGCGCGGGCGCGCGAAACAACAAGCTATAGGACCAAACAATTCAAAAGGACTTTGCAGGTCGAACGTTTTCGCTTCTCAATAAACAAAGGGTATCAACCTCTTCACGTGTGTACGGTATTCGGCGTATTCCTTGAAGTAAGTTTCAAGAAGAGCTTCTTCCTCTTCAATCTTTTTCAATAATGCATAAAATACCAGAAGCACTCCAAAGAAGCCCCGTAATTCCCCCGTCGTCGTCGCCGAGCCGGTAAGCGAGATCAGCGACCCAAAATAGATTGGATGGCGGACAATTGCATACGGACCATTCCGGATAAGATCGTGGTCCTTTTTCAGGGCAACAGGCCCGCTCCAATTTTTCCCCAGAGTTCTGCGGGACCAAATCGAAAAGGAAATTCCCGATCCGCACAAAACGACTCCTACAACTCCAAAGAAATCATTCTGCGGAATTGCACGCAACGCAAACACTCCGACAGAAAAAGCCGGAATATATATGAGGGCAAAAGCAAAATAAATAGCGATAAGTGTAAACGTCCGTACGAAAGTTTTCTGTTGATGTACTGTTTCTTTGTT
>CAWJKX010000216.1:0-11484 GCA_963843065.1 uncultured Bacteroidota bacterium | reverse complement strand
AATCGAAAATCGGCAATCGAAAATTGTAAATACCAATGACCCCTCAACGACTATACGCCGGATTCCGATTCTAACATTCATCAGAAGCGGAAGTGATATAGTCTGATCTTCATAGCGATATGAAGTCTCGATTCAAAAACGAGTCGGGATTCTAGTCAACCCAAAACCAATATGTATTCGCGAGAAATTGAAAAAGCGAAATCTTTGCTGAAGCTCAACGACATGCAGCACGAAGTTCTTGTCGGAGTGCTTCTCGGAGATGCGCATCTCGAAACGCAGAACAGCGGCAGGACATACAGAGTGAAATTTGAATATAGCGCAGAACATGCGGAATATGCAAATCACGTGTATGAACTCTTCAATGAGTGGATTCTCACTCCGCCGCAGTTGAAACACGATGAAACGCATGACAACATCTGGTTTCAGACTGTAAGTCATTCGGCGTTTCGATTCTATGCTCATCAGTTTTACGATGAGAAAAGAAAATGCGTTCCAAAACTTATCCATCGATACCTCACTGAGCGAGCGATCGCTTACTGGTATATGGATGACGGTTCGATCAAATCTCGTGATTCGAAGGGTGTTCTCTTTAACACCCACGGTTTTGTCCAGAATGATGTGCAGCGATTGATGGAAGTCTTGCGAACGAAGTTTGCTCTCGAAGCAAACGAACGCAGGCAGAAAGATGGAATTCAGATATACATCTCGGGAAAATCGTACGAAAGGTTTCGTGAGATTGTTGACGAGTTCATCCTTCCTTCAATGCGCTACAAAATTCCGGTTGACAGGAAAACACGCATGCCTAAATTGTAACGGAGGCTCTCAATGGTTCCCTCAGCATGGTTGGTAATCATGCGCCGAGTGTAAAAGCACAAGGGAGCTTGACTGCGAGACCTACAAGTCGAGCAGGTAGGAAACTAGGATTTAGTGATCCGATGGTTGCGCGTGGAAGCGCCATCGCTCAAAGGATAAAAGGTACGCTAGGGATAACAGGCTGATCTTGCCCAAGAGTTCATATCGACGGCAAGGTTTGGCACCTCGATGTCGGTTCATCGCATCCTGGGGCTGGAGAAGGTCCCAAGGGTTTGGCTGTTCGCCAATTAAAGCGGTACGTGAACTGGGTTCAGAACGTCGTGAGACAGTTCGGTCCCTATCCTATGTGGGCGCAGGAAGCTTGAGAGGTGTCGTTCTTAGTACGAGAGGACCGGAATGAACGGACCGACGGTGTATCTGTTGTCACGCCAGTGGCATCGCAGAGTAGCCACGTCCGGATGGGATAAGCACTGAAAGCATCTAAGTGCGAAACCCGCCTCAAGATTAGGCTTCCCGCCCGTCGCAAGCCGGGACTAAAGACTCCAAGGAGATGACTTGGTTGATAGGCTACAGATGTAAATCCGGTAACGGATGAGTCGAGTAGTACTAATAAGTCGTGCGGCTTGCCAATATTTTTTATTGAGTACACAACGGGTGTATCAATAAACTTAATTGGAAAGTGCGCTAAAATATCATCAACGTTGAATGAACCTTCGGAAGGTTCGTTCAATACGATATACAAACTTGAATTTTTTGTTACTCTCTCCGGCAAACCTTGCGAAGGTTTCTGGAGAATGCTCAGGTTTTGATCCCGCTCTCAGCATTCCGCTGAGAGCGGGAATCTTCTCGATTGCAATTTTTAAATTCAGGTGTCTATATCGCGGGTGTTACACCTCTTCCCATTCCGAACAGAGAAGTTAAGCCCCGCAGAGCTGATGGTACTATACGGGTAACTGTATGGGAGAGTAGGTCGATGCCTGATATATTTTTCAAAGACCCTGTGCGAAAGCATGGGGTTTTTTTTGTTTTCAAAAATGGGAGTCCCGCCTTCCGCCAAAAAGATGGCGGACAAGTCGGCGGGATAAAATCCGGTCGATGCCTGATATATTTTGAAATGCCCCGTGTCAAAAACACGGGGCATTTTTGTTAAAATGACCGCAGTTGTTTTACAATGGAATTATTATAAATTGAGTGTGATGCCTACTGTTTTGAGAATAGGATCGTTTCGGTTTCATTTCTATTCTGATGAATTGAATTAACCGGAACACATCCATGTATCGACACCCGATGGTGAATGCAAGTTCTGGCTCGGTCCAATCGTCTTGGCAAGGAATCGGGGGGTCCCCCTCATGGAATTCGGCAGATTGAAAAATTGGTTTTCGACCATAAGGACTTTTTGAAGGAGAAATACCATGAATACCACAATCGTTGAGAAAGATATCATCGCGGAGCCGGCTGCCCTTCGAGCGTGGGCTGAAAAGCGTATGATATATATTGAGCTGACAGACGGAAGAATTGTCGGCTTTCCGGCAAATCGGTTCACAATATTAAAAAATGCTTCGGAAGAACAACTTAAAGAAGTGATGGTGCGTTTAAACGGATATGCATTGCGTTGGGAGAACCTAGATGAGGATATCACTGTTCCCGGAATCGTTCAAGGACGATTTCAATTGCCCTAATTCGTTAGGGGGGATAACATCTGGTCGAAACCTGATTTAATTTTCAATGCCCCTGAAAGACACGGGGGCATTTTTGCTTTTAGAGGACAAGAAATTGCTTCGTCCTTCGATCTAAAACATAAAAATTTTTGATTTGACAAACACGTCGCTGCTCGCAGCGAGGACTATTAATTCGAGACATCTGAAAAATTGGTATTCAAATGTCATTCTGATCCCGCCGCAAGCCGGCGGGATCAGAATGACATTACTTAGGAATTTTTCAGAAGTCTCAATTCTTAAATTCCTATCAGCGATCTGAATAAACAGCTATCTCTACAAATTTATGGTGGAACGTTTATGAAAAACTCTTTTTTTTATCTCGCTGTATTTTTGTTTTTGAGTGCCCCGCTTTTTGCTCAAACTGTGTATCTCCCTGCAACGCATGAAGTCTATACGTTCCTCGACGAGATGGCTGCAAAACAAATTATTACTGATTATCGTGATGCTGTGAAACCGCTCTCCCGGCAATCTATTGCGAAGTTCTTGATTCACGTTGACAGTCTGAGTACCAAATTGACAACCGTAGAGCAAGAGCGGTTGAAGTTTTACAAAGAAGAATTTTATGAAGAGATGAAAAGTCTCAATTACAAGAACTTGTCGGATGAGCGCTGGCATCTCTATAATTACGAAAGCGAGCCGTCTCGATTTATGGTTGACCTCATCGGATCGGGGTCGTACGATCATCAAGCCGATGGAACAGTCCTTCACACTCTTACGAACGGACTTTTTGCGTACGGATACGTGGGAAGCAGCGTCGGGGCATATTTCTACTATCACGATTCTCATGACGGAGGCTCATACGTCAGTACATTGGGCGCTCAGGCGCCGTTGCGTCCCTTGTCTCCCTTGCCCGCGGCAGTGATATCCAACCAAGGCTCACCCAGCGCGTATGACTATGATGTATTTAATGCCCAGGTGAATGTTGATTGTGGATTTGTGACGCTGACAGCGGAGCAAATGCAGAATGTGTGGGGCGCCGGTGAGAACGGCAATATTATCCTTTCGACCAAAAGCGCCCGCATACCCGCAATTAAAGCTGCATGCACGGATCAGCAAGGATATTGATTTCACCTATATCCACGGATGGCTTTTTTCCGGAGTCATAGATTCTGCGGAGACCTACAATACGCAGTATTGGGGCATACGACCGATTTATATGAATAAATACATCGCCGCAAATATGCTGGAAGTGACGCCGTGGAATGGTGTAAACATTGCTGTCGGGGAATCGGAAATCTATGGAGGCCCAGGCCGCCAGCCGGAATTATTGTATTTAATTCCGATCATGTTTTTCAAAACAGCCGAGCACTATTTGAACAATCAGGATAATTCTCAGATATATTTTAATTTTAAATTCGATGTTGTGAAGAATTTTGATTTCTATCTCCCGATTTTTTTTGATGAATTTAATACGGGAACCTTTCTCAGCCCTACTCGAAATCGTAATCAATTAGGCTTTACTCTGGGCGGCAACGCGTACGACCTTTTTTATCATGATACACGGATCAATGTTGAATATACGCGTATCAATCCATGGGTGTATAACCATCAGTATGTGGAGGATACCTATCAAGATCATGGTGTCAATCTAGGTGATTGGATCGGGCAGAACGCCGATCTTTTTTCGGTGAGCGCGTACCATCACCCGATGTACAATCTTGAAATCGGATTGAAATTTCAATCGTTGAGAAAGGGGGGGAAGGAGTCTACTTTTTATCAATATGATTACTTGCAAAATGGCGGCGGGGATCCCGCGTTTTTGTACGGCCCGATCACCAAAGAGCAATCATTCGGAATTGTCGGAAGTTATCAGCCGTTTCGCGATCTCTTCATCGATTTTCATGCTCTGCGAACGCGTTTCACGACACAAATGACGTCGACGTATACGGATAATACTGTGACTCCCGGGTATAATGAATTTTTGAACAATCCATTTGATTACTTGCTTGATCCGAGTTATGCGGGCAAATATGATATTTTGATCGGAATTCGCTACAACGTGTATTAAGCAGTAGTTAGCCTGCTCAAGGTGCTTGGTTCAATGAACGAGAGATCTAACAATTACAGATTATTACAAACTCACATAATTCTTTTTTCATCATGTGTGCTGTATATACTATTATATGGAAAGAGTACTTTAACCTTCTATGATGAATTCGATTATTTTGCAATCGCCAGGAATTTAGCCTTTAAGCAAATCTATTCAATTGATGGCCAACACTTGACCGCTTTCCGTGCTCCCGTTTTCCCATTCTTCCTTTCAGTTCTTGTTAGACTGGGATGTGGCATCACTTCCCTCAAAATTGTTAATTCTCTATTATTAGTCGGCAGTTCTTTCATACTTTCAGTACTACTGGAAAGAAACTATGGCCGTTCTACTGGAGTATCTGTTTCCATTTTAGTTCTTCTCTACCCCGTTCTAATATATACCGCGGGAACACTTTATCCCCAAATGATGGGATCTATACTATTAGTGTCCACTGTTTTCACATTGTTTTGGCAAAATCTCACTCCAATCTGGCGGGGCATTATTCTTGGAACTCTCCTCGGGCTACTTGTCCTGACAATACCCACTCTTACTTTCCTTATTCTTTTTATTTGCCTTTGGCTAATTTATAAACGAAGAGATTACAAAGTAGCTTTGATATGTGCCTTGGTTGCTTTTACAATAATCGGTTTATGGGTTTATCGCAATTATAATGCATTCGACAAGTTCATTTTTGTATCAACAAATTCCGGCATAAATCTTTTGCGTGGCAACTCTGAATATGCAACTCCAAATTCCGGGACGAACGTGGATATCAATAGGTATATTAAACAAGCACCCTCTGGTAATGAAGCAGAAATAGATGTGTTTTATAGAAATGAAGCTCTTCGCTATATTTCAGAAAACAAAGGACACTCTATCGCTCTATATTTCCAAAAAGTTCTTAACAATTTCAATTTCCGTAATGATCTCGCTACTGCGAACGTCAATTCTTGGCAAAAAGATACTATTATGTTTGTTTCATATGCCTTATTGTTAATTTTATTGGGCTGTAGAGTAATTCAATCTCGCAATCAAAAATTATCTGAATTTGAACATTTTTCTATTTTGCTCTATACAACTGCCGCTTTCGTTCAGGCAATATTTTTTACCAGAATAAGATTTCGAATACCATTTGATTTTTTACTAATCGCAGTAAGCTCTATTTCTTTAACTCATATCCTCGATCAAAATCAGATATTTCGCAGGCTAATCGGTCGCTCAAGCTGATCCCGCTTGAAATGGCGTCGACGATTCCGCGCGCGAACCTAGCCGAGAATGATATGTTCAGCAGATACGTCGCGCAACAAACTACTATGGAATCGGCTGTTCGCCGACGCTCTACGAGTCCATCGACTCGACGAGTCGCAGACCAGCTTAGCTCCGGTCCGTTAGATCTTAAATACTGATACTGCTCACTCATGCTACGCAAAAGGACAAAAACCAATGTATGTCGCCCCTCTGGGGCTTGAACATTCGCTTCCCTGTGCCCTTACTACAAACATATCGCTCCTATCGGAGCTTTGGAAATTGGCGTTGTATACATAAAGTTCATTATTTATAGTCCCGGAGGGAATTCATAACTTGTAGGGCAAATGATTGACCCTCCTATTTTCTGTTTGGAAAAATCATTCTAAAGTTCTATCTTACAATGCTTTATACTGTGTGCGCTATAACCGAACCCCCAACTATATGAAAAATTTCAAGATCTCTGTGAATGCCCGGCACTTCTTGCTGATTACTGCGGCTGCCATCGCTCTTTCGATGGCTGTGCCGGCTACAACGACATGTCAAACAAGGGCCGAGGCGGAACAGGCCTTGCAAAGCATGACGCCGGATGAAATCGACCAAAAGCTTAAAGAACTTGGAATAACGAGGGAAGAAGCAATCGCGAGGGCGAAGGCGCTGAATATTAATCTCGAAGATTATCTTTCGCGGGTTCCGTCGCCTGCCACAGTAACCCCCAACGCTTTGCAACAGGATACAACCGGATCTGTACGCTCCGGCGAGAAGAAGAGCGGAGGTTCTCGTTGCAAGAAAAGAGCTTGTCGTGCCGGGCTTTGAAAGGCGGACAGGCACTGAAAAGCTGCAGCCCTTTGGCTACGATATCTTTCAATATCCCGCTTCTTCATTTGAACCCGTCATCAATGTCTCGACGCCTCAGTCGTATATCCTGGGCCCGGGCGACCAGATTATCATATCGGTTTGGGGAGAGACGAAGCTTAACTTGCAACTTGTTGTTAACCGGGATGGAAACATTCTGATTCCCGATGTTGGACCGGTATCGGCGAACGGTGTATCGGTGCAGCAGTTCCGCGAAAAATTACTCCATCGGATGTCGGAGGTGTACTCCGGCCTGAAAAATGGTAGCCAAGGCGCCAACACTTTTCTCGATGTATCGATCGGAAGACTGCGGACCATTCAAGTCTACGTGATGGGAGAATTGGAGCATCCGGGGGGTATTCGCTTTCGTCGATGTCGACCGCATTCCATGCGTTGTATGTCTCCGGCGGTCCGACGGTCAACGGAACAATGCGCGATGTGCAGGTAGTGCGCGATGGCAAGACAATCGCATCCGTCGATATGTACAATTATGTTCTTAAAGGAGACAAGTCAAAAGACATCAGGCTTCAGGATGACGACATTGTGCTCGTCAAACCTGCAGGCAAACGCGTTGCTCTCCTCGGGGAAGTTACGCACCCAGCTATTTTCGAAATGAAAGATAAGGAATCATTGGGAAGCCTCATCGCAATGGCGGGCGGGCTTCGTTTTGATGCATACGTTGACCGGATCCACATTGAGCGCATCGTTCCCTTTGACCAGCGGAAATTGTATAAACGGAATATCCTCGATGTTGACCTCGCGTTTAACTCGTTGACCGATCTGCAAAAGAGTTCCGATCCTGTCGAAGACGGGGACGTCGTTACAATCTTCAAAATTGCCAACCGGGTTGAGAACCGGGTTTCTATCACCGGGACTGTCAATAAGCCTGGAAATTTTCAGCTGCAGGACGGCATGCATATAAAGGATTTGATCTACAAAGCGGACAGTCTCCAGCTGAATTCGTTTCCGGAACGTGCGCTGCTGTTTCGCATGCTCCCCGATTCGCAGCGGAAAGTCATCTCGTTCGACCCCCGGCTTGCACTGGCGGGAGATAATGAAAACAATCTCGCGCTTCTGAATGAAGACAGTATCATCGTTTACAAAGAAACCGAATTCCACCCCCGCGACTCGGTGACCGTTGCGGGCGATGTACGGGTTCCCGGAATATATCTTCGGCACAATAATATGTCGCTCACAGACCTCATCATTCTTGCAGGAGGACTTAAGGAAGATGCACAGAAGATCGGCATTGAAGTTTCCCGTGTGGACACGGCGGTCGTCGGCATTTACCGCAAAGTGATTAAAGTCGACCTTCCCGAAGAATACTGGAATACCAGTGAAGAGCAAGGGTTCCTTCTCAAAGATAAAGATATTGTCTTTGTTCCGACAAATCCCCGGTATTCGACGAAAAAAATTGTACAGATTTCCGGGTATGCTCTCTATCCCGGTACCTACGCTATACGCTATGAAGGGGAGAAACTCTCCGAATTGCTCAGGCGTGCGGGCGGTCTCCGGGACGGCGCATACCTCAGCGGATCTGTTCTCTTGCGGAAGGCGCGGAATGCGACCGTGCTTTTTACGAATCTCACTGTTGATACCGTGGGAGTGAAAGTGAACAATTACGACCTTGTCCCCATCGACTTCAACAATGCAATAGCTGACACGACGTCGCGGGATAACGTTGTGCTGAACCAGGACGACTCTATCCACATCGCTTTTCTTGAAGATGTTGTGTACGTTCGGGGTGAAGTCTTTGTTCCGACCCCGATCTTGTACAAGAAAGGCGCGGGTGAAAGTTATTACGTCAGGCAAGCCGGTGGTTTCAAGGACGATGCCGACAAAGGAAAAGTCGCGGTCTTTCTCCCCGGAGGGAAGAAATGGGAGCCGAGTTTCTGGCCGCTCCCCGACCCTGATATCTTGCCGGGGAGTTTGGTATTCGTGCCTAAGAAAATTGAAACGGAAGACAAAACACTGCCGATCTTGGCTGCGTGGGCGACAGTCATGGCGAGCTTAGCGGCGATTACCATTGCGATTGTGCAGGTGACGAAGTGATGATTATGGAATATTGGAATAATGGATTGTTGGAATGGAGAGATGCATTGGGAAAACGAGATTCCGTTCAATCGGCTTAACAGGGATTAATCTATGGAAGAAAGCAATTCTGCGGAGACCGCCGCAAACAACCCTCTTTTAATTATGAGGAATTGTTTTCCCTTTTCTGGGGCTCTCGAAAGCTGATCGGCATTATCACCGCTTCAGCGACAGCAGCGGCAATTATCATCAGTCTCTTGCTTCCGCCGTACTTTGAATCGACTCTTGTCATTTTACCAGAAGTAAGTCAAAGCAAATTAGCGGCACTCGGCGGACTCTCCGACCTTGCATCTCTCGCGGGAGTGAATGTTGGGGGGGAGGCAACGGCTACGAAACTCTATCCTACCATTGTTAAAAGTGAAGCAGTCCTTAAGAATGTGATTTATAAGAGATATCTGACAAAATCATTTCCCGACTCCGCAAATCTCATTCAGATCTGGGATATTCATGAAGAAAAACCTTTGTTGGCGTACGAAACAACGCTGAAAGTGTTGCGTGAGGAATTAGATGTTTCGCTCGAAACGAAGACCAACGTTCTCACAATTTCTCTCCTCACGAAAGAGCCGCAGCTCTCCGCCGATATTCTTAATGCGATAGCTCATGAGCTTGATGTGTTTATGCGGACAAAACGTACAACAAATGCTTCCGAACAGCGGAAATGGATCGAAGGAAGATTACAAGAAGTGAAAGTTGATTTGGAAAATTCCGAGAACGCGTTGAAAAATTTCCGCGAGAACAACAGAAGAGTTACCGATTCCCCTCAATTACTGATGGAACAAGAGCGTTTTATCCGGGAGGTCCAAATCAATGCAACGCTCTTTGCCGAATTGAAAAAGCAATACGAAATTGCGAAAATAGAAGAGATTAAAAATATTCCGATTGTGAATGTGATGGATGCAGGGAGGCCGGCGGCGAAGAAAGAAAAGCCCAAGAGGGCGATTATCGTAGTTTTCTCTTTTGTTCTTTCACTATTCGCAGGGATCGGTTTTGTCTATATAAAATTTAAGTATGGGGATAAAATATCCCTAATTCAATCCTTTCTTACATCGACGCTCCGCAAAGCCTAAATCATTGAATAGTTGTTCCCGAATTTAAGATCCCTGAAACGTCTTGACTGCGCGAGAATTGCGGAGCTTTTTACTTTTTGGACTTGCAGTTATTGTTGATATGCCAAAAGCACTCCCTGCAATAACGGCATGTCGGAAAAACAATTGTTCAACCGTCCGAAGCCTTTACGATCGAAGTGAGTTTTGGAAGCTTTGTGATGAGTGAGGGTGTTTTGAACGGACAGAAAAACCTCTACCATACCATTACGAATTATTAAAAATTTTCTGACAGCGAATTCCATTACGTCATTATTCGAGACGCGCCTGGCACGGCTGCGCGAATCTAAATTAATGCGTAATTCTTTTTTTAATGGAGCAGGATGGTTAGGGGGGACGCTCTTAAATTTTATTGCAATGCCGTTTATCGTTAGGAAGATGGGGCTGGATGTTTTTGGAGTCTATGCGCTTATTACTGCAACGATGGGTTATCTCAGTATTTTAGACCTTGGAATCGGACAAGCCATTGTAAAATTTGTTTCAGAATACCAAAGCCAACGGCTCTATGAAAAAGTTATCGAGACGATTAATAACGCGGTCACGTTACTGCTGATAATGGGATTTTTGGGAGGAGCGATCATTGTTTTGTTTTCCGGTTCATTCTCTTCATTTTTTAATGTCCCTTCTGCAGTCGCCGGCGATACACAACGTGCACTTGTCTATACATCGATCGTATTCATATTAACAATTGTGATCGCAGGCCTTTCTTCCGTCATCAATGGGTTACAACGATTCGATATAACCTCAAAATTAATGTTGGCGTATAATTCTTCTCTTTTAGTGTTGACGCTCATTGTCCTTTTTATGAGCGGGAAGCTCTCTCATATCATGCTGATGAATATATTTCTGCTGCTTCTATTTACAGGATTATTTTTTAACCGGATTTATAGAATAGTTCCCAGATATTTTTTTAGCATTAAATTGAACATTGCATCTCTTCGGCCGATGACACGATTCGGTTCATTTTTAATCCTGAGCCGGATATCCAGCCTTGTTTTTACTCAGTTTGATAAATTGTTTATTGGAGCGATCTTAGGCACAACCGCAGTAGGGTACTATGCCGTACCATCGAGAGTATTGAATTCTTTACTTGCAGGTGTTGCATCAATGGGATTTGCTATTATGCCAAGAGCAAGCGAAATATCTTCACCCGATAATCATGAGAAACAGAAGGATTTATACCTGCGAACGTCGTATTATTTAATACTGTTTATTACGCCGGTTTTTCTCGTACTTATTTTACTTTCAAAAAGGTTTATGACTTTTTGGATGGGGAGCGAATTTGCCGAACATAGTTGGTTGTTGATGTCGATCATCGCTCTCAGCTATTATCTTTCGGCTTCGACAAACGCATTATGGAATGTCGCGATAGGCATGGGTCTCTCGAAGCTTCAAGCGGTATTCTCCGTCATCCTGACAATCGTAAGCCTTGCAGCTCTCTACCCGATGACCGTCAAATGGGGCATTCAGGGAACTGCAGTCGCCGTTCTCTCGGGGTCGATCGTTGTGCCGATGACATTCTATTACATGAATAAAAAAGTGTTTCATGTCCAACAGTGGCTGTTTGTTAAAAAAGTTCTATTAATACCATTCATCTCTTCTGCGATTGCAACAACAGTGATAGTGATGA
>CAWJKX010000215.1:0-51266 GCA_963843065.1 uncultured Bacteroidota bacterium | reverse complement strand
GTCTGACCGGTAGCCTGCTTTCTTTTCGGCCAAAAACTTCATCACACCGTTGGCAGCTCCGAGGCCAAAGGCGCTGCCTCCCGTAAGAAGAACAGCATGGATTTCTTGCATTTGCTTCTCCGGCGCAAGCAATGCAAGCTCACGAGAACCGGGGGCGCTTCCACGTACTTCGCAGCTCGCGATTGTTTTTGGAGGACACAAAACAACCGTACAGCCTGTCAATGCTTTGCGGTCCGTGTAATGGCCGACCAATATTCCGGGAACGTCTGTGATCATATACTTAGGTATACAAATGTAAAAGCCTTCGGAAGGCTCCTTAATAAAAAGGGAGAAAGCCCAATCCCTTTTCAGTTTAAAAACAAACCTTCCGAAGGCTAGTCCAAAATTTAACCCTCATACTTTTGTTGGAAAGCATGATGTGATAGAAAAACAGCAGCCGCAACGCCGGCATTTAACGATTCCGATTTGCCAAATTTCGGGATGGCAATGTGCTTGTCGAGCATTTCTGCAATCTCCGGAAGAAATTCCCCGTGCCTCATTTCCAATGACGAGCAGAGATTTTTTTGGCCAAACATTGGTGCGCACATCAGTGTTACCCGATACTTCCGCGCCGAATATTTTAAACCCACTCTTTTGCATAGCTCTTAACACATCTGCGAAGGACTCCGCGCCATCCGAGCAATCAAGAATCGGCAGATGAAAGATAGACCCGACCGTCGAACGAACGACTTTCGGGTTGTAAAGTTCGACGCAATTTCTGCTGAGGAGAACAGCGTCAACGCCAAACCAATCGCTCGTACGGATTATGGCGCCAAGGTTTCCAGGGTCCGAAATCTGATCGAGCGCAAGAACAAATGCCTTATCTTTCAACATTAATGTTTCAAGTTCAGGTTCAACGCTGATCGAAAGCTTCTTTACAACTGCAGCAACACCTTGAGCCGCAACAGTGTCGGCAACGAGGGCAAACTCTTTGGGAGACACTTCATGCAGTTCCTTTGATTTTTTCCCGGCGGATGATAGAACGGACGCAAACCGTTGATTTTCTTTTGCTTCCTTTGTGTAAACGAGAATCTCAATCTCACCTAGCGCCGCGCACACTTCTTCAACACTTCGCCATCCTTCGACTAGAAAAACTCCTCCCTTTTCCCGGTGTTTCTTTTGCGAAAGATTCTTTAGATACTGAAGCTTTGATTTGCTGAGCATGTTCTTTGTTCTTAGTCCTTAGTTCTTAGTCCTTAGTTCTCAGTCCTTGAGTTTTGGATTTTAGATTTTAGATTTTAACTCTTCACTTTTAACTTTTCACTTTTAACTGTTATATTCCCCCCACACTTCTCTCAATACGTCAGAAATTTCCCCAATAGTTGCATATGATTCTACCGCTTGCAAAATATGAGGAATAACATTGTCCGTTCCTTTCGCTGCCGCATGCAGGTCACGAAGGCTATACTGTACCGCCTTTGCGTCACGCGACTTTCTTATGGCATTCAGCCGCTGAGTCTGTTCAGTTCGGATTGACTCGTCCACTTGCAATAGTTCCTGAGACACTTGTTCCTCGGATTGAAACGCGTTCATGCCGACAATAGTCTTTTCTTTTTCGTCAATCGCCTTTTGATACTTGTAGGCGCTGTCTGCAATTTCGGTTTGGTAGAACTGCGCTTCGATCGCTCTTATGGCTCCCCCTAATTCCTCTATCTTCCTAAGATACTCTTTTGCGCGGGATTCGGTTTCATCGGTCAGCGATTCGACGAAATACGATCCGGCAAGCGGATCGACTGTCTCTGTAACGCCGGATTCAAAGGCAATAATCTGCTGCGTCCGGAGGGCAAGCCGCGCGGTCTCTTCGGTGGGAAGAGCCAGCGCTTCGTCTTTGCTGTTCACATGCAGGGATTGACATCCTCCGAGGACGGCAGCCAGCGCCTGCATTGTTGTTCGTGGAATATTATTATCGATCTGTTGCGCGGTAAGTGTCGAACCTCCTGTCTGCGCATGAAACCGAAGCTTCATTGCATCCGGATCCGTCGCGCCAAATTCGTTTTTCATGATCGATGCCCACAGACGTCGTGCAGCGCGGAATTTCGCCACCTCTTCAAGAAAATTATTGTGGGCATTAAAGAAAAAGGAAAGTCGTGGGCCGAACCGATCAATGGACAATCCAGCCTTGACGGCCGCAGAGACATATTCGCGGGCATTTGCCAGGGTGAACGCGATCTCTTGAACCGCCGTCGAACCGGCTTCCCGAATGTGATAGCCGCTGATCGAAATCGTATTCCAGTTCGGAACATTCTCGCTGCACCAAGAAAAAATATCGGTAACAAGCCTCATCGATTGCCGCGGCGGATAAATATACGTCCCGCGTGCAATGTATTCCTTTAAAATATCGTTCTGGATGGTGCCGGAAAGTGTCTCCAAGTTTGCCTTCTGCTTTCTTGCAAGCGTCACATACATGCAAAGTAATATCCCTGCCGTGGCATTAATCGTCATCGATGTCGTAATATCCTGAAGCTTGATCCCGTCGAAAAGAGTTTCAATATCAGCAAACGTATCGATTGCCACGCCGACTTTCCCGACTTCTCCTTCAGCCAAGGCATGGTCGGAGTCGTAGCCCATTTGTGTCGGAAGGTCGAAGGCCACGGACAAACCTGTTGTTCCGTTCGCGAGCAAGTATTTGTAACGCTCGTTCGATTGCTTCGCTGTTCCAAACCCGGCATATTGGCGCATCGTCCAGAGTTTCGACCGGTACATCGCCGGATGAATCCCGCGCGTAAACGGAAACTCACCTGCATTTCCGAGTTTCTCGCGATAATCAAAATCCCATGGAATGTACTGTTGACGGATTTCGATACCGGAATCTGTTTTGAACTGCCGTACTTTTTCCTTAGACATCAGGAGAACCATCAAATGGAGTGTTGTCGTTGCTTCTTTTTTTCAGCAAATGATAAATGACCGGCGGCACAAAGATAATAAAAAGAAAGAAGATTTTGAAGAAAACATAAAGAGCAATTGTAATCGCCAAACTGATGACGATAATCAGAGCTGAAATGAGATTTGCTCTTTGGCGAATGTTCATTACCATCCTACAACAAAAGGCTAAAAGATGTTTGAAAGTTTATGCATAATACGATGAAAAAAGGAGAAAATGAATTGAGTCCGGCCTGAATTCTTCTTCCCACTACACTGCCTTCTCGCTCCCAACGAGACGTTGGGAGCGAGATGAATACCATTCGCTTATTTATAAAATGTCGCTAAAAAAAGGTATATTTGACTATCTTTTCGTTCCCAACGTCCCGTTGGGAACGCAATGCAACAGAAGCTCCGCTTCACCATAATCCGAAAGTAAAAAAGTGCGGTGTGCGGCGTTTCCCAACAACTTGTCCCGCAACAGCGGGAGAGTTTAGGAACGAGATGAATTCGCTTCCAACGACACGTTGGGAACGAGGTAAATAAAGCATTTTTCCTTTCTTCTCGTTCCCAACGTCTCGTTGGGAAAGCAATGCAAAAGAAGCTCCGCTTCACCATAATACGAAAGTAAAAAAGTGCGGTGTGCGGCGTTTCCCAAACAACTTGTCTCGCGGCAGCGGGAGAGTTTAGGAACGAGATGAATTCGCTCCCGACCAGACGTTGGGAGTGAGGTAAATAAAGCATTTAACCTTTCACAAAATCAAACGTATCATTGTCATCGGAAAAGGATGTCGCAGATGACATTCAAACGTACGGAGTAATCGACGGACCTGGTACTTCAAAAATTAGCCGAAACCCTTGATCGCTGCATAAGCGGCGATCTCTCGGCTTTTCGGCCTCTCGTGGAAGAATATCAGGGATATGCCTTTTCGGTTGCCTTCAGAATTCTGTGTGATGAAGAAGAAGCGAGAGATGTTGTCCAGGAATCGTTCATCCGCATTTGGAGCAGCCTCTCCCGCTATAATCGCGAGATGAAATTTACGACGTGGATATATTCAATCGTCGCCCATTTGTGCTATGACAAACTGCGAACTCGGAAGAAAAGAGGAACAACCGCGTTTGACTCAGTCGATCCATCGCTCCTCGCAAGCGTCGCCGTTGAACATAATCCAGAACGGCTCTACAGCAACAAAGAACTTGCAAGCGCGATCGAAATGCTGACCGATAAACTGCCGCCGAAACAGAGAATTATTTTCGTGCTCCGAGACCTTCAAGGACTCAGCGTGCGCGAGGTGAGTGACATCCTTCGGCTCTCTGAAAACTCGGTGAAAGCGAACCTGGTGTATGCCCGGAGATTCCTCCGTGAACGACTTATCCCCTTCATTTCAGATTGAGACGCCGATGAATTGCGCAAGATTCAGAAAAGCGATGTATCTCCGCGAGGATGAACTTGGACCGGGCGAATGGAGAGAATTCCAACATCATCGAACGACGTGCCCAGCTTGCGCCACAAGATATCTTGAGGTCGAGCGGACGCAAGAAGTTTTGACGCGTCTCAAGAATAGAACTCCAAATTCCACGAACCCCGTTGCCATGGCAGATGCCGTCATCGGCGAAATTGAACGGGAAAGATCACGGAAGATGTCGGCGAGCGTCTACGATGTGATCGTTCTACGGCTCGGGCTTCCCAGTGTCCGGATTGCCATCGCATCTGCTCTAACACTCGTGTGTGCCTCATTTTTGTTTGAGTATACCTCCGGCTATGTTCATATCAAAGGCCTTGAGACCTCGATGACGACATCTTCTCTTATGCAGTCAGACTATCCCTACCCCATTTCTGACGCAGAACGATGCAGCTGGGAGTTGTATCCGACCTTTCGCGATTCGCGACGGGCAAGAAATCATTTTTCGAAGTCTCGGGCAATTGGGTGATGATCAACAAGAAATCGATAGAAGATTTTATCTTGTTGTACAACGAACTCCAATCGATCGCTCCCAAGCTTCCTCCAGAGTTTCGCACCGCACATCCACAGCTCTGGAAACTCTTGACGAAGAAGAAGGATGCAAAAGAACTCGACGCCCTTCTTAAGGAGCGGATGTCATTGATTCGTGAGTTGAACGATCTTATTCCCCAGGAAAGGAAAATACCATGAGTCGGACAACAAAATCCATTATTTTCTTGGTCATGTTGTTCTCAGGCGGCTGCAATGACTATACCATAAAAACAACAATTCATCCGGACGGATCATTTGAACGGACAATCGTGTGCGACGGAGATTCTCTCGGCCTCCGCTATCTTCATCTCCCGTACGTGTTCGACAGCTCCTGGAGCATCGGAATAAAACACGGAGCGGAGAAAGGCTTCACTACTACCGCAAAGAAAACGTACACTAACAGCGATCAACTCATGGCCGAACTCTCTCAGGGAAGGGACTCTGCCAAGCTCCAGATTTCATGCCGTGTCGAAAAACACTTTCGATGGTTTTTCACGTATTACACCTATACTGAAACGCTCCCGTCGTTCAGCATCTATCGGCATGAGCCGATCGACAGCTTCTTTACTCCAACGGAGATCGGTCTCATCAAAGAAGACAAGGACAGTCTTCTCAGCAATCGGGTCGATGAATTTTGGTTGCGCAATATTATCGACGAGTTTATCGAGAGGACACAAGCGAGGGCAAGAGAGCTGAACGATCCCGCCCTTCCGCCATCAGCTTTTGCCAACCAGAAAGAACCGCTGATCGAAGCACTCATTAAGGACATTGATGCCAAACCGGATGATATGGCCCGGATCGTCGAAGAAAACCTTCGTCCGCGCCCGGTAAACAAACTGCGGGGAGCGATGGATACGATCTTCATGAATATAACGAAAGACATCAAGAGTGAGGCCGAATTGGATGTTTCGTACAAGAACGAAGTCTCTATGCCGGGTATTCTTCTCACTTCGAATTCGAAAAAGATCGAAGGGAACCAGGTTTTCTGGGAGGGTCGACCAAACCGGTACTTTGACGTTGTTATGAGTGCAGAATCGAGGATGGTCAATCTGTGGACAATGATTGTTACTTCGATTGTTTGTCTGGTCCTTATTATCGGACTACTACTTCCTCTCATTCATCGTGTTCGTTGAATACATTCATCTCGCTCCCAACGAGACGTTGGGAGCAAAGTAAATAGAGAGTGACATTAGACTTTATTCATCTCGTTCCCAACGTCCCGTTGGGAACGCAATCCAATAGAAGCTCCGCTTCACCATAATACAAGAGTAAAAAAGTGAGGTGTGCGGCGTTCCCAAACGGAGTTTGGGAACGAGATGACAATAGCTACCTCAGCCGTACGTTCCCAAACAACCTGTCCCGCGGCAGCGGGAGAGCTTGGGAACGAGATGATAAATGCGCCGAGAGTTTAGGGAAGACTTCTTCTCGTTCCCAACGTCCCGTTGGGAACGCAATCCAATAGAAGCTCCGCTTCACCATAATACAAGAGTAAAAAAGTGAGGGGTGCGGCGTTCCCAAACTCCGTTTGGGAACGAGATGATTATTAATGACTGCAATAAACGTAATACCCAACATCATTCCTTCCGCCAATTAACGCGAGAAATTGACCTGCCGTCTGACTCAAAAATAATTGCCCCTTCTTCGTCCGTCCGATGAATTTTTATCCCTAAATCCTTAAACCGTTGTATCACTTTTCGTGATGGATGGCGGAATTTATTGAACTTGCCGACCGAAACAATGACCTCCTTTGGTGCAATATTTGCAAGAAATTCGGCCGAGCTGCTGGTCGATGAGCCGTGATGACCGGCTTTGAGCACGTCGCTTTTGAGGAATGATTGATACACCGAGTCCAAATGCTCTTCAACAGGAAGTTCGGCATCCCCGGCAAAAAGGAACGACGTTGTGCCGTAGACCAGTTTGAAAACAACGGATGTGTTGTTTAAATGGTCGTAACCGTCTGTAGAATCTACATCAAGAAAAGAATTAATAGGATGCAATGTATAGAGACGCACGTTTGGAATTGCCGCAAGCTGAATTCCGGCAGTAACGATACGGCGAATATTGGGAATAAGCGACTCATAATCATAATACACCGCCGACTGAGCTCGCTGGCTTGCGTCGATTACCTGTTTCACCTCGAAATTGCGAATCAGATACGGCACTCCGCCGACATGGTCGCTATGTGGATGAGTCACAACAATTGCATCAATTTTTGAAATGCTGTGCCGTCTGAGAAACGGTGCAACCACTTTTTCTCCTGCATCGTAGGAAAATGTTTTCGGTCCTGCATCGACGAGAAATTTTTCTCCGGATGGAAATTCAATTAGCGCCGCGTCTCCTTGGCCGACATCGAGAAAATCAATGCGTAGATTTTTCGGTGCGACGTCGTCGGAAGGAAAGAGAGAAAGAAGCAAGAAGGTGTTTATACCAGCGAACAAGATCAAACAAACGCGTTTCAGGAAGACTCTATTCGTAAGATTGAACAGCGCAGCAACAAAGAGAGAATAGAAAAAAAACTCTTGGAACCCGAATGTTGCGGTTGGAATTGAGGCGTATGGAACGGCGTTGGCGAGCATGACAAACTTCAGTGTAAACCAGGACAGAAGGTTATTCACTTCGTTAAAGCACGTCGAAGCCCACATTGAAAAGGTTCCTGCCAAAACCGCTGCAAATCCGACAATGACGATAACCTCAACAATCGGCACGACGACAAGATTTGCGGCCAGGGAAATAAGCGATACCTTTCCGAAAAAATATGCAGTGAAAGGAATCGCCCCAAGTTGTGCGGCGAAGGACACCGCCAGCAATTTCAACACATAATCGATTGCTTTGACCTCTTCGAGACTTTCCGGAATCTTTTTGATCAGCGCAGTCAGCTTTGGATAAAAATATGCGATCGCAAACACGGCGGAGTACGAAAGCTGAAACCCCGCATCGAACAATTGCATCGGGTCGTATGTCAGAATAATCACGGCCGAGACGCCGAGCGAGTTATAGACATTTGTCCGCTCTTGAAATAATTTCGCGAGCAACACGGTAATCGCCATCAACGACGCCCGCACAACCGGCGGCGCCGCTCCCGTGAGTTCCATATAATAAAGTATCCCAACAATTGCCGCAATACTCTTTTCCCGTTCGGGCAAACGCAGCAGCCCGAAAAGCGTGTACATTATCGCAGCGACAAGTGCAACCCGCATCCCGGCAACGATAAGAACGTGAATAGTTCCAGTATTAACAAAGGCGCTTTTGATATCCGCAGACAAGTCGGTCCGGTCTCCAAGCAGCAGCCCGATCATGAAGTTCGCCTCATCGCCGGTCATTGCCTCGTTGATAACGCGAAGAATAAAATGCTTCGAGGGAAAGATCACATATTCAAAAAACAGGTTCGGCGTTCCTTCAGAAATTACATGGACTTCCGAATATCCAAGTACGTAAACAGTGGCAAAGATATTGTTTAACTCAAGATAATCACGATAACTGAATTCGCCCGGATTTCGCGAACTAATTGGAGTGCTCAAAATGCCTTCAAGTGCAATGAGCGAGCCGTACCGAAATTCTTTTACTTTCTCATTTGTCCGCTTATCCTGAATAATAGTAAGCAAAGCATCCCCTTCTGCCGGCAGCGAATCTTTTCCGGCGGCAAGCGAACGGACGTGAACCAGCGAAGTGGTTTTTCCTTCTTTAACACGCGGTTCGTCGGCAATTTCACAAATTAGGCGAAGAGGCTTTGGCGCATCGAGAAAATGCTTTATGTGCGTTGGGGGCGTGAGCTGAGCGATGGCGGCGCAATACGTAGCGGCGGAAAAAAGGAGGAGGAGAGAAGAAGAAACCGATTGGAGTATTTCTCGTCCACCGGCGCGGCGGGACCGATACAGCGCTGCTGCTGAAAAACAGAGTGAGACTCCGTCGAGGATTCCCCAAAGATACCATTGTATTTCAACACAACGTGCGGCGTATGTTCCGCAGCACATCAACAAAGCTGCGGCAACTGCCGGCTTGTCCTTCCCCATGCTTCCCCCAAAAAGGATCAAACAACTACTTAACTAGTCCGTTTCCAATATTAAATCTGGTATCATAACCGCAAAGGGCGCTAAGATCGCAAAGAAGTTTTTGTAGAAAAAAACAAGAAATCCTCGCGTCCTTAGCGACCTTTGTGGTGAATTAGTTATCGGAAAACACAATATTTGTTTTGAGAAACAGCACCAGCAGGTTGCTGAAAAACACTTTTATGAGCCACTATGTCGCGAAGGCACGCAATAATTTTAAGCAAATCGCTTTCTCAACCGTTGATGATATTGACGACAATAGTTTTTTACTTTAATTTCTTAGTGTCGTTGTGTCTTTGTGGCAAGCTGTATGGACTTTTTCATCATCCTGCTAGATTATACCGGTGCAATGCCATTATCAAAAACTAAAAATTGTCATTTCTGGATGCCAGCGTTCGCTGGCATGACCGATTATTCTTTCATTTTCTGCATTATCAGCTATCTAAAAAAGAAACTAACGTCGGCGTAACGTCCGTCAACTTTTTAATTTTGTCTGAAAAGAATTTTCGCCTGCCCCCCACGACGATCAACGGAACCGGATTTCGCGTATGCGATTTCGTCGACAGGTCTTCGATATTCCCATGATCGCTTATAAAAAAAAGAATATCGTTTTTATCGTCAAAGGAATCGAGAATGCCTGCAAGAAATCCATCCATGCGTTCCAAAACATCGACTGCGTCCTTCATTTTTTGAGAATGGCCGGCTTTGTCGGAAAAGAAATATTCAAACAGCGTAAAATCGAAGGATCGTCCGATCTCATAAAATCTTTTTCCAGCCTCAAACGGGCTCATCACCGGAAGCTGATAACCGAAAGTATTCAGGCCTTCATTTGTAAAATCGGCTGAGAGCGCCCTGCCTGAGGCAATATCTTCGATTGTATTGAGCACACGGCCGGCAGAGAGATACGATAGAGCGACCACAGGCGTCCTGCCGCGTGGAGAGTTGATGTAGTCGAAATATTTTGCAGGGAACGCGTTGATAAAATAGAATGTTTTGCCCCGCTCCTGAAGCCGGGCAAAGACGTTTTTTCCTTTGATGATAGGGATGAGCGTCGAATAGGGATACGGTCCAAAATGCTTTCCAATTTTTTTCGGTGCATTGATGCCGGCAAAAATTGCGGTTTGACCTGTACCGCTTTGCGGAAGCCCGGGAACGCCGAGCGTTGTATTGACCGGCGTTACCGATGCGTGCGGCGAAAAGATTTTCCGGCGCCGAAGCGATGGGATTTGACCGTTGAACAATTTTTTGAAAGTCGGAAAGTTCCCCGCAAAGAATGGATTGATTGATGAATTCTCTTTGCCGTAGCCGACACCATCCCAAAAAATCATCAGCACTGCCATCGTTCATCCCTTGCTTTCCAGCATGACAGTCACCGGACCATTATTGACAAGCTCAATAGCCATCATTGCGCGAAATAGGCCTGTTGATACTCTGTCGTTCCCGAGCTTTTGGCGCAACTGATCCACAAAAATATTATAAAGAGGTTCTGCTTCCGCTGGCGGCGCTGCATCCATGAAGCTTGGCCGGTTTCCTTTCCGCGTATCTCCATACAACGTGAACTGCGAAACGGCGAGCACCGACCCGCCAATATCGCAAACGGACAAATTCATCTTCTGTTGATCGTCCTCAAAAATTCTCAACGCGCAGCTTTTCTCGGCAATGGACCGCGCATCCTCCGCGGTGTCATGAATTTTTATTCCTAACAGTATCAGCAGACCTTTTTCGATCGAGCTGTACATTTTTCCATCAATTGCGACGGACGCTTTTGATACGCGCTGAATCAACGCTCTCATGGAGTTCCCGATAATTTTGCCGCGACAAGACCGCGGTTTTTCCCGCTGTAATCGTTGAACGGTCGAACATCGCGCCATCCTGCCTCGATGAAAATTTTTTGCGTGGATTCCGATTGATTGTACGCGTGTTCAACAATAATAGCTCCCTCTGCATCGAGGAATGCCCGTCCGATTTTGGCAATCCGACGATAAAAGCTTAGACCATCCCCGTCGTCTGTAACGGCGAATGACGGCTCAAAGTCCTTAATTTCCGGCTGAAGCTCTTCGAATTCTTTCTTTGAGATGTAGGGGGGATTTGAAACTACTAAATGGAATTTTGATAATACATCGTTTTCAGAAGCTCCAAAAACATCACCGACTGAAAACGACACTCTCTTTTCGACACCATTTTTTTCTGCGTTGATCCGGGCGACATCGACAGCGTCGGAACTCTTGTCGATGGCAGCAACGGAAGCCTTTTCGATCAGCACAGCAAGGGAAACGGCGATACATCCGCTTCCTGTACCGACGTCGAGAATCCGCAATGGCAGGCCTTGGAAATGTTCCTTTGCATAACGAAGAGCCTGCTCGACTACGGCTTCCGTTTCAGGCCGCGGAATCAATACGCGCCGGTCGACGAAAAATTCACGCCCCATGAACTCCGTTGTACCGATAATGTACTGCACCGGCTCATGCTGCAAACGCCGCTGGAATAGACCTTTAAATGAAGCAAGTTCTGTATCCGTCAGCGGCTTGTCGAAACTCGTATACAGTTGAATTCGTTTTAGTCGGAGGACATGACAGAGAAGCAACTCGACAGTCAGGCGTGATTCATCGAACCCCTTTTCGGAAAGATACGACGTACCCCATTGAAGCATTTCAAGAATTGTCCAAACTCTTTTTTGAACGGGACCAACGGTCAAAAAACTACTTCTTTCTTTTTTTAGCGGGTGATTTCCGTTTCGGAAGCGTCGATGGAGGTTTCCCCGATTTCTTTTTGAGCCCTCCTAAAATTTCCTTCACCAACTTCTTTTCATCGTACGAAGTCTGATGTGTCCTCGACGTCCCCCGAGTTGCCGATGCCGATCCGCTGTCGAACAGCGCCGAATCTTCAAGCTCTTCCCCCAATTCTTCCATCGAAACGGCGGCATCCAGCGCGTCGACGCTTTCTTCATCGTCATCGGCGGACTTCAAAGAAATCCTTCGCAGTTTAACATTTTGGTTATCGGAAAAACCGAGCTTTTCCATTTCATCGTGCTCAAGAAAATCGTCCGAGTACGGGTCGAGGGTTTCAGAAGATTTTTTTTCCTTCACAAATTCAAAACGTCTGTCCCCTTCAAGGAGGCATTCAAAGTCCGCCATTAGTGAAGGCACGGCAAAATTGTTCACCTTGCCCTCTTTCACCATCGCATCCCATACTTGTTTCACCGGAACGACGATTTCTTTTCGATTCCCGAGGTATCGTTCGGTTTGTTTGAGGAGGCGTTCGTACATCCGAGTTTCCTTACCAATCAGTCCGCGGAAAATAAAACGTTTCTTTGCGCAAATTTAGAAGAAGTTTTTTGAAAATCAAGCTATGAAAACTAGAAAGGACAGAAATAATCGTCATGCCCGCCTCGGCGGGCATCCAGAACAAATAAAATGGATTCCGGTTCCGAAGGAATTCCTTTGGAACTTTCGCCGGAATGACATTAGGAACGACACTAAAACACTACAATATTTTGTTTTTATCGGCTGCCCGCCGAATATCCGACCTTGCCGCCGACAAAAGCTGCAACTACACTCGTCGAAAGTATTTCCATCGGCGGAATTGTCATGATATCTTTTGATAAAATGACAAGATCTGCGAACTTTCCCCTCTCAATAGAGCCTTTTTCCTTCTCGGCAAATTCAGCGTACGCTCCCCAGATCGTGAAAGCGCGCAACGCTTCCTCGCGCGTCATCTTCTGGCCGGCATACCAACCACCGGCGAAAGCAGATGAGTCTTTGATCCCTTCTGCAGAAAGTTGGAATGAACGCGCAACATCTCCCGCGTTGCGAGGAAGGCCGTCTTGGTCTTGCCGCGTGATGGCGGCATAGAATCCTAACAAAGGGTTAGGGCTCTCGACAGGAAAATCCGATCCCCCCGGAATGATGTTACCGTCATCGAGCAGCGAGCGCCATGCATATGCTCCGCGAATACGCACCGGTCCAAGGCGAGCTTCCGCCCACCGCATATCGGAAGTGCAATGCGTCGGCTGCATACTGGGGATAATGCCGAGCTTTTTGAAACGCGGGATGTCCAAGGGGTCAAGCACCTGTGCATGTTCGATGCGCAGTCTGGCATCGCGCGCGCGCGAAGGGTTTTGCTGCAACGCCTGCTCGTATGCGTTCAACACAATATTGTTTCCACGGTCCCCGATGGCGTGAGTGCATATCTGAAATCCGTGCGCGAGTGCCTCGGACGCGACCGCGCGAATTGCCTCGAACGAATTTACCGTTAGTCCACGATTCCCCGGGTCATCACTATACGGTTCAATAAGTGCTGCGCCGCGGGAACCGAGCGCACCGTCGACATACATTTTAATCGCGCGCACAGTCAGCAAATGCCGATGGGAATCGATAAACGGCCCTGTCGACAAGAATTGCTTCCATAAATCCCCGTCGCCTCCGATTGCCGCATAGACTCGAATGGGCAATCTGTTACTCGCCAGTAATTCCCTGTACGCCGAATAATCTTCCTCATCCACCCACATATCGTGAACACTGGTCAACCCGAACTTCAAGCATTCCTGCAACGCGAGAGAAATAGAATGCTGAATTTCTTCCTTTGAATATGACGGAACGTTTTTCATTACCACACTGACGGCATTATCGATAAAAATACCGGTCGGCTTCCCCCCTGCATCACGAACAATGCGGCCGCCTTCGACATCCGTAAACCCGGGATCCGCTTCATTGGCTGCCTCGACGATTGCGAGTGCTTGCGAATTCAGCCAAACGGCATGGCCATCGACGCGGAAAAGTACTACCGGATTGTTCGGCGAGCTTTTGTCCAGCATTGAGGCCGTGGGAAATGGTTTGTCTTTCGATTTGCTTGCCCAAATGTTTTGATCCCACCCACGCCCGCGAATCCATTGCCCGGGTGTTGATGACGACGCTTTCTTCGCCACCATTTCCCCGATCTGTTGAACGGAAGCCGTTCCGACCAGATTCAACTCGACAAGGCTTGAACCGAGTCCGCTTACGTGGCCGTGTGAATCGATGAAGCCGGGAACGACTGTTTTTCCTTCGGCGTCAAAAATATTTTCCGATGTATACCGCCTTTTAAGATCGTCCGCAGTCCCAACGGCGGCGATTTTATCGCCGCGAATTGCGATCGCGTCCGCTACCGAGTTTTGAGCGTCAACGGTGTAAACTTTTGCATTGATGATCAGCATATCTGCCTGCCGCGTTGTTGAAGTAATGAACCAGGCGAATACCGCAATTCCGCCGCCGATGAGAATTAATGCAGGAATAACTTTTTTCATGCGAATGTATTCAAGGTATATGAACGGAACGCCGTTGGTGTGGAGGAATATAAACACAAAGCCATAAAAAAGCCAACGTTTGAAAAAGAATGTCGGACACCTTTCCAAAAAAAATTGTACTCTCTTGAAAACATCGTAAACCCTGATGAACAAGGTGTCCGACTTCTGGTAAAATCATCCCTTCTACTATTCATTTGCATCGCTACAGCTTTTTTTCTATGTTGAACCAACCTTAAAAGGAGTGCATAATGAGTACCGACGAGGAATTTAGAAGGCTTCTCCAAATAGTGAAGCGGCTGCGAACAGACTGCCCCTGGGATCGCGTTCAAACGCACGAATCCCTCCGCCAAGGTTTTATCGAAGAAACGTATGAAGCCGTCGAGGCCATCGACGCTGCCGATTGGAGCGAACTGAAAATCGAGCTTGGCGACGTTCTTCTCCACGTCGCTCTTCAAAGTACAGATTGCAGAAGAGCGGAACGAGTTCACAATCGAAGAAGTCCTCCGCCACATCAATGAAAAGCTAATCAGGCGGCATCCGCATATTTTCGGAGCACAGTCCAGCATCGACCTTACGACGCAGAAGCGCAACTGGGAAAAAATAAAATTATCGGAAGGACGGCATTCCGTCGTTGAAGGGGTGCCGAAGGAAATGCCCGCGCTGCTTCGTGCCTTACGGCTGCAGGAAAAAGCATCCAAGGTAGGGTTCGACTGGAACAACAGCGAAGAGGTGTGGAAGAAGATTGACGAAGAACTTCACGAGCTGCATGAAGAAGTCAAACGCGGTGGGAAAGAGAATATTTCCGACGAGTTTGGCGATGTTCTTTTCTCTCTTGTGAATTATGCCCGGTTTCTTCACCTCGACCCCGAACATGCCCTGCGGGAAACATCGAATAAGTTTGTCCGGCGCTTCAACTACATCGAAGAACGCCTGCAGGAGGAACAAAAAGATATTTACGCCGCCACGCTGGCTGAAATGGATACGCTCTGGAACGAAGCGAAAGAAAAAATGTGATTACTTCGTTCCGTTTTCCATCCTGCCGTTAAACTTCCCGTATGCGTCGATAATGTCTTTCACCAAACGATGACGCACGACATCGTTCCGGTCGAAATACGCAAAGTCGATCCCGTCGATATTTTGCAGCACTTCCTGAATCTGTACCAAACCCGACGTAGTTTTCACGGGGAGGTCGATCTGCGTCACATCGCCGGTGATAATCGCTTTCGAATTGTCTCCGAGCCGTGTCAGAAACATTTTCATCTGCATCGCGGTAGCATTCTGCGCTTCATCGAGGATGAGGAATGAATTATTCAACGTCCGTCCGCGCATGTACGCAAGCGGCACAATTTCGATAATGCGCCGCTCCATGTAGGTTTTCAGTTTTTCCGACGGCAGCATATCGTCGAGAGCGTCGTACAGAGGACGAAGGTACGGGTCGACCTTCTCTTTCAAGTCGCCGGGTAAAAATCCCAGACTCTCTCCGGCTTCAACCGCCGGCCGCGCCAAAACAATTTTGCTCACTTCGCGGTTTTTAAGATTTGCCACGGCCATCGCCACCGCAAGATATGTTTTGCCTGTGCCGGCAGGACCGATCGCAAAGACAATATCATTCACCTGCACCCGCCTGATGTATTCTCTCTGCCCGGGTGTTTTTGCTTTGATAATCGCGTTCTTAGTGAAGAGAACGATGGAGTCCATTTCATCTTTCGGAATCTGGGCTCGCAGCTGGGTTTGAGACGGCGAATCGACCGCAACGAGGTCAAGCACAGTATCGACATCGTTGGCAGTGAGAGCACCGTTCTTAGAAAGAAGAAATGTCAGTTCCTTGAATACGCGTTCAATCTGTTGAACTTCGGAAGGTTCGCCGCGAAGGGTAATGTTTTCTCCACGCACGATAATGTCTGCATCGAATCGGTCTTCGATGAGTTGGAGATGCCGGTCGTTAATGCCGAGGAGTGAGAATGCGTCCACCCCTTCAATCTTCATTTTCTTTTCTACCGTAGCCTGTCCTCCTTGCGAGAGATCCAAAAAATGAAAAGTCCTTCGCCCCGGCATACGCCGGGGGAAGGACTTCCTTCGTTAGTGAAAACTCAACAAGAGTTTTGCTGTACTCCTTACTTGATAGAGACTTTCTTCTTTGCCCAGTATTTACGCTCGGCTTTTTTCTCCGAATCCGTCAATGGACCGGCGGTCGGAATTTTCAGTCTCTGTCCTTTGCGAATAATATCAGGGTCTTTGATTTGATCGCGATTACCCTGCCAAATTTTTGGCCACATGAACGGATTGTTGTAGATGCTTTTCTTCTTCGAGATGTTCCATAAACAATCGCGGTTCTTTTTCCACGATCCGACAACATAGGTTTTTTCAAGGCTTGCGAGAAACTCCGGCTTGGCAAGTGCTTCGCGCAGTCCGTCGATTTTCTGTTGAAGCGCTTGAAGCCTGTCATGGTACGCCTGCAGTGCAGCGAGCTTCGACTTCTTCAGCTCGTCTAATTTTGCCTGCACCGAATCTATCTCCGCTTTTCGCGCATACAGATCCTGGTTTGACAGTCGTGCAAGCTCGTTGATCCAGCTTTCGAGAGCAGACAATTGCGCTTCGTATGCCTTGCGCATTTCATCGCTCGCGCCGGTCATCGTCTTCGTGTCGTTGAGTACCGACTCCACTTTCTGATTCAAAGAAGCAAGAAGAGCTTTAAGGCTGTCGACATCTTTGTTCAGCTGTGCGAGAGTCTTTTTCAAGTTGTCGCGCTGAGCAGTATAATCAGTGATTTCCTTCTGCCATTCTTCCTTCGTCATCTTTGTCTGGGCGGAAACAGAAGAACCCGCCGACGCGACGAGAACAAGAATAAATCCTGAAATAAATAATTTTCTAAAATTCATGAGTAGCTCCTTCAATATAATCATTGCTGGCTTTTTAGGCGTTCGCGAGTTGCGTCTTGCTCTTTTATTGCCGCTGCAAGCTCAGCCTGCTTATCTGCAATTTGTTTCTGCAGACTTGCCTTTTCGGCTTGCTTGGCATCGACTTCTTTCTGAAGTGACGCGACCTCAGCCTTTAACGCTTCCAACTGAGCGAGTTCATCTTCGCTGGGCCCACTGCTGCACCCTGCAACGATCAATGTCGCCGTGAGGAAAGCCGCTCCTGCAAATAGCTTCAATGCTCTCTTCATAATTTACCTATATCCTGTGTAATGAGATGTTCTGGAAAACTTTGATCTTTTCCTGCAGAATAATAATGAAATGGTTGAACGATGTCAAGGGGAAAAAAAATTACCTTCGAACGCTCCAGTTCCAACTTGAGTCGCTTTTTTCATCAGTATTCAACGCCGCATTGTCTTTAAAGAGGATTAATCGCTATTCGGGCTTCTAAAAATGAAAAATTATTCATTTTCCCACGGAAATACAGTATTCATGTTGGGTGCTCACAGAATCTCTTTCGAATCCGCAAAAAGCCCCGGGATAGCCGGCTGGCAGACCCAAACCCCTGATCATCATGCGGACGATATGCCCGCCTCCAACGCCGTAAATCTCAGATCAATCCCCTTTCAGCAAGGCTGGTGAAATTGCCCCCCGCGATGATGATATGGTCGTGCACCGGAATTCCGACAACTTTGCCCGCTTCTACGATCTGTTTTGTGATAGAAATATCTTCCTGGCTCGGTTCCGGGTTTCCGCTTGGATGATTATGCATTAGAATTACACTCGCCGCATGTTCAACGATGGCATGTCGAAAGACTTCACGCGGATGCGTGAGCGACGAATTAAGCAGACCTTTGGTAATGGTAATTTCTTTTATGATTTTGTTTGCGCTGTTCAACAGGACAACTATGAAAACTTCCTGTTGAAGGTCGCGTAAAGCCGGGATGAACTCTTCCGCAATATCTGAAGGGGATCGTATGATCCGGCGTTCAACGTCGGGAGAGGATTGAAGGCGGCGTGCCAGTTCAAAAGCTGCTGCAATGGAAACGGCACGCGCGTCGCCTATGCCTCTGAATTGTTTCAAATCCCCAACGCTTAAGCCGGCAAGCGACCTTAAGGTTCTGTGTTCCACGAAGAGAGTTTTTGCAATGTCCACGGCAGTGACTTTCCCGCTTCCGGAACCGATCAGAATTGCGAGCAGCTCTGCTTCGGTGAGAACTTCGGGACCGTGGTTAATGAGTTTTTCACGCGGGCGCTCATTAACAGGCCAATCTTTAATTTTGGAATGATAGAACGAAGGTTCGTTTACATTGCGGTTCGATGCTTCAGCCATAATCTCCCCCCTGTTTGATTGTTCTATTTTGGCGCGGCGTCTTTTTTGTAATAGACTTCGTCGATCTTTAAAATTTTCCCCTTCTTATACTGAAGGATGTGGAGATAGGAATTCACTCTGTTTTCAGTGAGTGAAATTCTTGAATGATAGCCCGGGAAATCCGATACTTTCCCCAACAATTCCGTAAGCCGTTCCCGTGTGCTCCCGCCGTTCAAAATTTGTGTTAGGACAAGCGACATCGCATCATAACCGAACAGCACATTATCGGTCGGCTGGCGTTGAGTTGCCTGAAAGAAATGCGAAGTGAATTGACTATAGTCGTATGAGTTTTCGACCCAGCGGTCCGAACTGAAAATGACTCCATCGGCATAACGCTTGTTGAGGTCGAGTTCTGTAGGATCGTTCCATTCTCCCGAACCAAGGATGGTGGCTTTAATATTAAAGTATGTTAATTGCGATGTAATGATGCCGATCTCGCTGCTGTTTGAAATCGGACTGAACACTGCCTGGATCGACGTAACGGGGTACTGCAAACTGTCCAGGTAGAACGGTTCAACCTGCAGCGGGATTCCCAGCGAATCGGCGATCGCTTTGCCGTTTTGCCCGAACAATCTCTGCACAATAACTTTTCCTTGTTTCTCCGCCAGCGAGTCGATCGTCGATTTTCGAACGCCGATTGCCGTTAATCGATTGATGATCTCGGGATAACTTACCGCTCCTTTAAAATCAATGGATTGTTCTTCGCCAAAAACCGCCGCTTCACTCCGCATTTCGCTGAAGAGATACCGCAGATCCGTTGCCCCTTTCAAATAGCGTTTGTCCGAGATGATCCGCGCGCCGAGACGAATCGATTCCTGTACGAAAGAATCTGCAATCACGCTGCTCGGCTGAAAGCTCGGCGCAACGACAGCAAGATTCTTCAAACCGAGTTTCAGCACAGCATACTGCGCCATTGCTTTGCCGCGCGTTGTGTAGTCAGGGTTTGCCTGAAAAACATAGTCGCCGACTGCGGCGATGCCGTTGTCGGTCGCCGTCGGTGTGATGAGAGGAATCTTCCGCGAATTTGCAATTCCCGCAACGGGAGAAACTTCGTAGCTAAAGATCGGGCCGACGATACCGATAAATTCTTTGTCATCCAGCCACGGCTGGATCTCACGCGCGGCGACGAGAGGATCTTTCTCAGAATCGCGTACATCAATGACCACCGTTACGCCTTGTTTCGAGTTCTTGAGATTGTATTCGTCGACTGCATATTTCAATCCATCCAGGACTTCATTCGCCAGTTTCTTTTCGCGGGAAGCGCCGTCGGTTTTCTGCATCAACGGCAAAATGACGCCGAGTTTCACCGACGTACCGCTCTGCACGCGGACAAGAAGCGAGCGTGCCCGCTGGGCACTCAGAGAATCTTCTTTGCCGGACAGAACTTCCCGCGCGTGAGCCATCGATTCGGTATACAGCCCTTGGTCGAATTCCAATTCAGCGAGATGAAGCGTCAGCAACTTCTTTGATCTTTCCGTTTTTGAAAAATAAAGAAGGTCTTTTATTTCCTGTGCGATGAGAAATTCGGAGGCAACGTTTTCAAAAATCCTTTGCGACCGGAGAAACGTCTTCCTCTCTTTTGCGCTTTCTAAGACAATCAGCAATTCACTTGCTGCGTCGGGGTAACGGTTCAGCCGGTAATAGTTCAATGCGAGAGTATAATGCGCATCTTCGGCATAATTGCTCTGCGGAAAAGTGTCGAGGAAGTCTTTTAGAAGGCGGATCGATTCCCTGAAGCTGTGCAGTTGAAAGAGCGTCTTCGCCGACATGATCAACGAAGCCGTTGTCCGCTGGTTGCGCACCGGGTCTTCAATCACTTTCTGAAAAGAGAGATACGCTTCTTTGAAATCACTTTGCGCATACTGCTTCGTCCCTAACAAAAAACTCTCTTCGTCGGCCTGGTTGAAAACAACCTCATCCTGCGCTAGCAGCGTCCCTCCGCTTAACAGCAGTCCGAGCATTCCCGTAAGTGATATTTTAATAAAAGTCATAGTATTCCAAAAAAATATTAACGGCGATAAGTTTTCCACGTTGTTTCTTTCACACATCTCTTGCCAGCGCTTTTATGCCGATCGAATGCGATACAACACCGACAACAACGGAGAGAAATCCGATGACCACAAGCGCATAGTACAGCCATGAGCTTTTCCTTGGCAGTTCGAAATAGATGGAATTAAAAACAGCGAGTATGGGAAAAAAGAATATGCTTACAAGAACGACGAGAAACACGATGCTTAATAGAAATGTAAGCGTCGCTCCTTGCGAGGATGCGATTCGAATAGGGTTCTTCTCGTCATAGTTAACAAAATAAGACCCCATGCCAAAATTAAGGCTTACCAAGGCAACCGCAATGAATCCCATCCCTGCAGTCATAACCTGAGGAAGCGGTGAAAGGCGGATGTACGGAATATTGGACAACACCGCTAAGGCCAATCCGGCGACCATGAGCGGCACGAGAACGATAAAAAATTTAGTCCAATACACTTTCGACGGGCGAATGGGCGAACTGCGAATCGTCCAATACGCATCCCCCTCAAGGCTCATCATGGGGAAAACGAATCGTAGCGCTATTGACGTTATCAAAAAAGCATCGAATATGTATACTACCAAAAAAACTGCCGTTCTCAATTTTGGGTCTTGCAAGCCGAAATCCATCGATGTCACGCTTGAAAGGAAGGTAAAAACCAAAAACAGCATGACCACGAGGTGAACCCATTGGCTCGGTTCGCGCAAAAACTGCCAGTACTCTTTTTTTAGAATGGATTCGTTCTGGGGAGAAAAACGGGACCGTTTCTCGAAACTGAACAGCGTCCCAGTAAATTCGAATTTCTTAATCGAAAACGATTTGAATGTAAGCGATGTGATCCATGTTGAATAGAATAATCTGTCGCCGGCCAGGACCAGGGCAATAAATGCAGCGGCGCTCGACAACATCAGGAGCGCACAGTATCCCACCACTGCGCTCTGTTTTCCAGTCGCATAAAAGAATAGGATCTGGGAGATCCAGAAGTTGGGAAGATAATTAGAAACCGGCGGGTCAAGCTGCCCAAAATACAGGTTGACGTTCGGATAATATCTCATCACTTCCCGGACGAGGTCAATCGGGCTTGCGGCATGAAAATAGAAATAAATCTGAGCGACATAAAAAAGAATGAGCAGAACAATAAGCATCTTGAAATTCATTTTCGACGCAAGCTTCATCAGCACGAGTAAAATGATTACGGCAGTACATCCTGCAAGAAACATAAAAGGGACCAAAACGCCGAGCATCACCAAGAGATAAAAATGCCACGGGAACCCGAAATACGATCCGTAACCGAGCAGCACTGAGAAACCGGCAAGAAAGAGCGTGCCGGAGCTGTAAAAGAAATTATCGAGGAATTTTATGATGAAAATCGTCAGGTGCGGAATGGGCCTCGTCAACATAAAGTGAACTTCGGGCGAGCGATAGAGCGTGGAAAACGAGACGACCATGTTTCCAAGGCTGATAGTGATAAAAAAAACGAACAATAGCATCGACATGAGCCTGTGAAACAAGAAGAGGCCGATCTTGACGTCATGAAGAAGATAAGCTGTGAGAAAGCGGGAAAACAAAAACGCTCCGACGGCAAAGGAGCTGAACACGATGAATGATCCGATGGTCTTTATCAGCGATTGAGCGTTCAGCGAAAACGTCACTTTCCAGAACATTTTGTTCTTGAAGAAGATGATATGCAGAAACTTTCTCACTTCGTCAGCTCCAGAAAGACCGATTCAAGTTTCCCGTCGTATTTCGATTTATGATGATGAAGGCTTTCGCGTGAGTCGAGGAAAATCAGCTTGCCGTCCTTAATAATTCCAATCCGGTCGCACAATTCTTCCACCATTTCAAGACTGTGTGTCGACATGAAAATCGAAACGCCTTCCCGTGATTTCTGTTTGAGCGAGTCTTTCACGATGCGGGCGCTGCGCGGGTCGAGTCCAACCATCGGCTCGTCGATGATGATCGTTTTCGGGTCGTGAAGAAAAGCGGCGGTGATGGTCACGCGCTGGCGCATCCCCTGGGAATATTCCTCGGTCCTCTTGTCTACCCAGTCTCCAATCTCAAAATGTTCAACGAGTTCTTTTGTTCGTTCCTGAATTTTCTGTTTCGGCATATTGAACAATCCGCCGATGTAATAAAGAAATTCCCGTCCGGTCAGTTTATCGTACAGGAACGGCTGGTCTGGAATATACCCTACCGATGCCTTCGCCTCCAGAGCGCTTTTTTGAATGTCGAACCCATTGATGACGATAGACCCTGATGTCGGCGTAAACAATCCGGTCATCATCTTAATGGTTGTGGTTTTCCCCGCACCGTTCGGACCCAGGAAGCCGAAAAACTCTCCCTGCGGGACTGTAAGGGAGAGATGGTCCACCGCTGTGAACGAGCCGAACTTTTTTGTGAGATTCTCGAGGATAATCATAAGCGATTTACGATTGCCAATTTACGATTTTCGATTTCCGAGCGGTCAATTCGCAAATCGGAAATCGTCAATCGAAAATAACCTATTCCCATTCGATTGTTGACGGTGGTTTCGAACTGATATCATAGACGACACGATTGACACCGCGTACTTCATTGATGACGCGGTTGGAAACAGCCGAGAGCACATCGGTACGGCAAATGCACCCAATCCGCGGTCATTCCGTCGACGCTGGCGACGGCACGAAGCGCAATAGTGTTCTCATACGTTCGTTCATCCCCCATCACGCCGACCGATTGCACGGGAAGAAGCACCGCAAACGCCTGCCAAATTTCATTATATAAATTATTTTTATGAAGTTCTTCTATGAAGATGGCGTCCGCGCTGCGGAGGATTTCCAGCCGTTCGAAAGTTACCTCACCCAGAACGCGAATCGCAAGTCCCGGACCGGGAAATGGATGCCGGCCTATCATAGTTTCCGGAAGGCCAAGAGTCCGGCCTACCTCCCGCACTTCGTCCTTGAATAACTCGCGAAACGGTTCGACCAGTTTCAAATGCATTTTTTCGGGAAGCCCGCCGACGTTGTGGTGGGTTTTGATTGTCGCTGATGGTCCTTTAAATGACTGTGATTCGATGACGTCGGGATACAACGTCCCTTGTGCCAGGAAGGAAACCCCTTCAACCTTCTTCGCTTCTTTCTCGAAAATATCGATAAATGTTTTGCCGATAATTTTACGTTTCTGTTCAGGGTCGATTACACCGCGCAACCGCTCAAGAAAGAGGTCCGAGCCGTCGACAAAATCGAGTGCGATATGAAATTCGTCCCTGAATGTTTTTACCACCTGTGCGCTTTCGCCGCGCCGCATGACACCGTTGTCGATATGAACGCAAAATAATCGGTCGCCGACAGCTTTATGAAGAAGAACGGCAGCGACGGAGGAATCGACGCCTCCACTGAGCGCACAAAGAACTTTGCCGCTGCCGACCTTCGATCGAATCTCTGCAACCGAGCGTTCCACGAACGACTCTGCGTTCCAATCCCCCGAACATCGGCAGATTTCAAAAAGGAAGTTCGAAAGTATTTTCTTCCCCTCTTTTGTATGCACAACCTCCGGATGAAACTGTACGCCGTAGATTTTTTTTTCTTGATTTCGGATTGCGCAGATCGGCGCATTGTCCGAATGGGCAATCGGCTCGAACCCTGCCGGAAGTTTCGTCAACGCATCGCCGTGGCTCATCCATACTTCCGTCGATTTGGCTACGCCGGAAAAAATCCCGTTGTCCGAGTCGACGATTAATCGAGCTCTGCCGAATTCTCTTTTCCCTGCCCTGTCCACCTCGCCGCCGAGCTGGAACGCCATCAATTGAAGCCCGTAACAAATTCCCAGCACCGGAACGCCGAGGCTGAAAATCCGTTTGTCCGAAATGGGGGCATCGGCCGCATAGACGCTCGCGGGCCCGCCGGAAAGAATGATTCCTTTCGGATTGAAGGCCTGAATTTTTTCCAGCGGAATATTGAAAGGATGAATCTCGCAATACACGTGTAGCTCACGCACTCGCCGGGCAATCAATTGCGAATACTGTGCGCCGAAATCAAGAATAAGAATGGATTCAGGTTGAGACATTGGCATTATTCGATTCACCGAAGTCAGTTTTTAAAATTACGCTCGTAGCAGGGAGTAATAAAGGGTGAAAACGACGCCAGCGGATGAAAGACTTTTAATATATTTTGGTATCAACTTCACCGGCGGAGTCGGTGTTACCTTAAAGATACGCTATCTCCATTGTTTCTGCAAGTGATTCCGTCTGTTGGCAGTTGCCATTGTGATTCAGACAAGATAAATAACGTGCATTACTCATCGCAATTCAGCCCACTCCCCCATTTATTGATTGATTGTCGCCGTCTATTTTATTAATTTATATCGTGAATGTAGAAGAAAAAACACCCGAGGAACGAATTGCCATCAACAACCGGAAAGCCCGGCACGAATACGAAGTGCTGGACTCTTTTGAGGCAGGCATCGTTCTTAGAGGATCTGAAGTCAAGTCTCTCCGTTTAGGAAATGCCAATCTGTTGGATAGTTACGCGTATGTGAAATCGGGCGAAGTATGGTTGTCGGGCATGCATATCAATCCGTACGAACAGGCGAATATCCTCAATCATGAACCTTTGCGGGAACGGAAATTACTCCTTCACAAAAAAGAAATCAGAAAATTAGTTGGCAAAACATCTGAAAAAGGATTAACTTTAATCCCGCTGAAGGTGTATTTCAAGGACGGCCGGGCAAAAGTAGAAGTTGGCCTCTGCCGGGGAAAACGAAGCTACGATAAACGTGCCGCCATCGCAAAGCGGGAAACCGAGCGCGAAATGCGGCGGCAGTTTTCAAGAAAAGAATTTTGAACGTACGGCATATTCCCCAACTGCACAGCACACTATTCATCAATAGAGGATCAGTACCAGGCATTGTTTCCCACCGTTAAGGAACAGATGGATGTTATCAAGCGAGGCGTTTCGGAAATTATTCCGGAAGACGAACTCGTCCGCAAGATTGAGAATTCCATCCAGCAAAACAAACCATTGAACATCAAGCTCGGCTGCGATCCGAGCAGACCCGACCTTCATTTAGGACACTCCGTTGTGCTCCGCAAGTTGCGGCAGTTTCAGGACTTGGGGCATCAGGCAATTCTGATCGTGGGCGATTTTACCGGGATGATTGGCGACCCCTCGGGCAGGAGCAAGACACGGCCTTCCCTTTCAATCGAGGAAACGCGTCAGAACGGGCAATCATATTTCGATCAGGCGACCAAAATACTTTCCGCCAGCAAAGTAAAAATGGTCTATAATTCCGAATGGCTCGCACCGATGACCTTTGCGGATGTCATTCGATTGGGGAGCAAATATACCGTTGCCCGAATGCTCGAGCGTGATGATTTTACGGTCAGATACAAAGCCGGTGAGCCGATCTCCGTCCATGAGTTTCTCTACCCGCTAGCTCAGGCAATGGATTCGGTGGCGATCGATGCTGACGTCGAACTCGGCGGTACGGACCAAAAATTCAACTTGTTGGTCGGACGAGACATCCAACGGGAGTTTGGAAAGGAACCACAAGTGATTTTAACGATGCCAATCCTGGTCGGTACTGACGGGGTGGACAAGATGAGCAAATCATTGGACAACTACATCGGCATCGACGAGGCGCCGAAAGAAATGTACGGTAAGACGCTTTCGATTCCCGACTCCCTTATTTATGATTACTTCCTTCTTGCAACCGATATCAGCGCGACGGAACTTGGATCGTTAAAAAAAGATTTGGACGGCAAAGCTGTTAATCCGCGGGATATTAAGCGGCGATTGGCGAGAACGCTCGTAACGATGTATCATGATGAGGCGAGCGGTGCTGCCGCGGAACAGGAGTTTGACAAGATTTTTATTAAGAAAGATGTTCCCGATGAGGTAAAGGAATTCCAATACCGGGTCGCGAATGACGAGGTTGGCATTCTTCAATTATTGTCGGACACAAAAATGGCGGCATCGAAGGGGGAGGCACGCCGACTGGTCGAACAAGGGGGTGTTTCGATCGATGGAGTTAAAGTTGCCGACATCAACGCGCGCATCCAGCTTCTCAAACCGGTCATTCTTAAAGTTGGACCGAGGCGATTCCTGAAAGTTGTTCCACTCAACATGTAAAAATGAAATCAACGATCAGCAATAATAATACTTAAACATAAAAGCGGAGATGAGATAGTGTTCGTTCCAACAAAAATGTTCTTCACTAAAGGAGTCGGCCGTCACAAAGACTACCTTCAATCGTTTGAGCTTGCACTTCGAAGCGCCGGCATTGAAAAATGCAATTTGGTAACCGTGTCGAGCATTTACCCGCCGAAATGCAAGCGCATCCCGCCGGCCGATGGGATAAAGTTGCTCGAACCTGGAGCGGTTACTTTTGTCGTCATGGCCCGCAATGCTACAAACGAACCTAACCGTCTCATCGCTTCATCGATCGGCGTTGCTCAAGCAGCGGACGAATCGCAATACGGATATTTATCCGAGCATCATCCCTACGGAGAGACAGAAGAAAAGGCCGGTGAATATGCCGAAGATCTTGCTGCAACGATGCTGGCGACAACACTTGGTTTGGAATTTGATCCGACTTTAGCGTGGGATGAACGTGAGAAACATTTCAAAATGAGCGGAAAAATTCTGAAGACATTCAACATCACACAATCCGCAGAGGGGGACAAAGACGGAAAGTGGACGACCGTCGTTTCTATCGCAGTATTGATTCCCTGAAGCATTGTTCCCTGGAGCGTAGGCCCGGTAAAAATGCCGGCCTACGCATGTTAGAACCTCACGGTAATATTCATCAAAGCCCCTCCATTGTTCGGAACAACAATCGCCGACACATTCTCCGATTCCTTCCTGCCGATGATCTTATACATAATCGGAAGGATCTTCCCTGACATTTATAGATGAAATATGAACTCCCGGCACCAATCAATGCACCTGCTAAAACATCGGACGGATAATGAAGCCCAAAATAGATTCTCCCGTACCCCACTAATCCCGCCCATGCAAATGCGGGAATGTACACTTCGGGCTTCGGATATCGAAGGGTCAGGAGTGTCGCCAAGGCAAATGCACCGGTTGTATGGCCCGATGGAAAAGAATATGGGTCCGTGCTGTCGAGGTGATTAGTGTATACGTCGGTCAAAGTTTCGTACGGTCGTTCTCTCCTCACACTCTCCTTTAAAACTGTACCCGATCGAATACGCTAATATCTCGGACGATCCAAGCAAAACTCCGGATTCGAATTCTTCGTTGTGGTTAGCGGCCAAACCGTATGCAGCCAAAGAGATGGGCGCCGCAATGAGAATTGGATATACAGAATTATCACTTACCCCAATGAGCGATGTCTTAAACTGGGATTGGGCATTGTTAATATCCCTGAAGAGCCGGACATCGATAGTTCGACGGGTCGCTTTGGGCAAAGATCTTCGATGGACCTGTCAAAAACAGCAAAGCCGCTAAGCAGTAGAATGTTGTGCGTGAGCGGCCTGTGCGTAAAGCTGGAAAGATCAAAAAATTGTCAAACATCTTTGGGAATAGTTTTACAGTACTCCGAATAATATGCCATAATTCTTTCAACATATCCAGTCGTTTGCTGCCACTGGGAGTAATATCCGCTCGTGGGACGTCCTGTTTCCCAAACATGCTCATGCAATGATGAATATTTCCTAGACAACAATGAGAGAGAACTTTTCACAGACTCCCATTCATTCGGGTCGTCGCTCATGTATTTTGCCATAGCACGGGCATCGGTTATTCGACCTATACCGGCGTTATAAGCAGCCAAGGTTAACTTTAATCTATTATCTTCTGTAATACCTTTTCCTTCAAACGATCGATAAATTTTTCCCAGGTAATAGATTCCCCCTCTTATGTTTGTATGAGGTACGTGAAAGTCGACCTCGTCAAATCCAAGTTCTTCTGCAATTTGGCTTTGAGTTACGGGCATAATCTGCATAAGTCCTTCAGCACCCCGATGGCTCGATGCTTTCGGGCGGAATCTTGACTCCGTCTTCATAACCGCTAAAACAAGCCTCCAATCGAAGCCATATTTCTGGGAGTATTTCCGTAGAGTCGGACCATACAACTGAAGAAAATGAGCTGAATTATAGTCCAACTCCTGGCGATAATCGATTCCGGGTGTTACTCCAGCTTTTGTGCTATTTGCTGAGATAGAGCTGCCAAAACCAAAGTAAATAAGAGTCGGCAAAATTAAAAAACAATTGATCCACAATTTACCCATTTATTCCTCAAATAGTTCAACATTGCTTGCCTTCTCCACATAAAAAATTCGGACGATGAGAAGAACGACTTACCGAAAAAACATCAAAAGAAATCCAAGAATAAGCCTACAAGCTGGAATAAAGTAGGGAACAGGAGCAATAAAGTCAATTGATTCTTTCAAAATCGGAAATAACATTAACTGACATCGGTAACATAACTGACAATTTGCTCAGATTCGTTTGTTATTAAAGGAATGACTGACAGAATGGCACTTAAATTGAGGTCAAGACTCAAGTTTTGAAACATCTCACCCCCGCGTTTAAAATCGTCGAAACATCTTCTTTTGATCCTCCTTCACAATGGAAACGGATGACGGGTTCAAATGGCAAGAATTCAATCAATAGCCAACGGCAGTCACCCCATCGGAACTTTAGACCACAAATCCTTCCCTTAGACTCGTACTTTTCCAAATGATATTTGCCTATGGAGGTCAAATCCTTTGGCGGAGAGTTGAGTATCTTTTGAATCGCCTGGTGAGCGGAGAACGCATCGTACTTCATACCTAAGCTATCCCAGTAAACACACCCTACAGTATTCGATATTTCCCGAGTGATTTCATGCAGAGGCTTCACACTCATAGCGATCATCTCGGCGACAAAAAGGCTGGATAGAATTCCATCGCATTCGGGAATATGTCGGCCATAGCAAAATCCCCCAATTCCCTTAATGCCAAGCAGCCACTCACTCTTTAGCATTTCTTCAACGCCGCTTTCAAAGCCAATATCGACGCGTGGTATTTTCCAAGTGTTGCACAATCGCTTTACCTTGTCTGTCATAGCTGCTGACTTTAGAATACTTCCTCGCCACCCTCTCTGGTCATGCACATGCCACAAGAGTGCCAGCATGGTGTCTGGTATGTTCATCCATTCTCCATCATTGTAGACGACGCTGCATCGGCTTCCGTCGCCGTCTGTAGCAATGCCGAATTGTGGATCGACCACCGCAACATTGTATTTCAAAGCACCGAGGTTCATCGGCACAGATTCCGGCCTTCGGTCAAAGAACCGGTTCTCAGGTGTCCCGAACAACGTCTGTGCGCGCCATCCGCAACCGACAAGAATGTCTTCAACGATAGTTTGCCCTGCTCCTCCCATCGAGTCGATAAGCACGTTTGCATTGTTTCTTGGATTCTCAGCAAATGAGCGGAGCGCAGAAAAATCGATGATGGTTTCGAGGTGAGAAAGATAATCGGGAAGAAAATCAGCCGGGATAATTTCTTTTGGGGAATGGCCTGAGAGTCCGGTTTGTTCTTGAATTATGTTGGAATGAAGCGCTTCAACCTTGGCTGTTGCTTCCGATGTAAACGGACCGCCGTACGCCCCCTTGAATTCTATGCCATTGTATTCCGATGGAAGGTCGCCTCCAGTCACCATAATTCCCGATGTGCAGCCATTGTGTAACGTTGCGAACGAAAGCGCGGGCGTCGGCACAACTCCGGAACTTAACAGGACATCAACACCATTTTCCGCTAAAACTTTCGCAATGAGAGAGGCAAACTCCCCTGAGCTTGTTCGGCCGTCGAATCCAATTGCTACCTTGACTATTTCGGCGGAAAGGCGTTGTTGAAAAAGATAACGAACGAAGGCACGTGCAATACGAGCAATATTTTCTTCCGTACAATCATCACCAACTATCCCACGCCATCCACTCGGACCGAAAGCAATATCGTTCTTCATGAGCTTTCCGGTGGGAACTCTTCGTTGACGATTTCAATCGCGGCAAGATATTGATCGAGAGGAACAAAAACTTTTACCGGGTATTTGAGGATGGAACGGCCAATAGGACCCTCGATGAAACCATCGGCAATAAATCCAATACTGGCATTGTTGCGCGGGTTCACGGTGATTCCTGCACTTTCAAGTTTGCCGCGGACAATATTTGCCTCATAATAATCGACTGATTGAAACGCCACTGCCCAGTCCTCGGAGATTTCGACTTTCTTGTGCTCTTCGCAGAGCATTTTTACTCCTTTCTTCTTTGAGCAACCTTCGCACATCAGGCGCCGGCAAATAACACAGACGGCAATTGCCTTAACCTCTGGATGCCTCTCGCAGAAAAAATCATCATCCGACAATATTACTCCACAATGAACGCAAAATTCACTCTCGCCAGCGACGGATTCAAAGCAATTCGCGCATTTTTCATACTCAATAGATTGTTCTTCGGGCAAATGGTCGACCAAGGCGATATTGCAGTCGCTGCATTGTGCTATGCCTGCTATGTACTCTGTTTTACAGTTTGGACAAAAAGGCATTCGAGCCTCCTTTTAGTTCATCGCATTGTTCAAAACATATTACAGCGATGTCGCGCAAAACGCATATGGATCGTTTGAAGTTGCATAGCAAAAATATCCCAATCATTTCTTGTGGTGATCATTGAGACACATCGGTCTGCGAATTCTTCAGCACTTCTACAAATCGCTGTGTGATAACACGCGGACGGGTGATCGCAGATCCTACAACTACCGCGTACGCCCCGCATTTTAGTGCATGGGCGGCTTCACTCGGACTCCAAATTCTTCCCTCGGCGATAACTGGAATATGTACCTCCGCTGTAAGACGTTCAATTAAGTTGAAGTCCGGAAAATCATCCGCTCTATCTTCTGTGTACTGTGTATATCCTGACAGTGTTGTCGCAATCATGTCCGCACCCAGTTCTGCTGCGCGGACACCTTCAATATACGTAGAAACATCGGCAATGAGCGGAATTCTGTAACGTTTACGGAGCAGCTCAAGGAATTCAAATCCGTCCAGTCCGTTTGGGCGAAAACGCTGGGTTACATCCAATGCGACGATGTCGGCGCCGGCGTTGATGAGGCCGTCAACATCGGAAAAATCGGGCGTGATCAACGCCCATCCGTCGTCATAACTCCCCCTCGAAATGCCAATGATTGGGAGCTTAACAGTTGATCGCACCGATTTAATGTTATCAAATCCCTGCACCCGGATGCCCACAGCACCTCCCATTTCCGCCGCCTTAGCAAATGCAGCGATGTAATCGGGGAAATTGAACGGCTCATCCCCTTCTGCATGGCAGAGAACGATAACTCCATTTTTTAGTTGTTCGATTAAGTTTGCCATCGACCCTCTATCGATTAATCATGAGTTTTTCATTTAATTTGGATGCGGTACCTTTGAATAACGGTACCATGTTCCTGTATCATGTTTGAGATTGAGAGCGGGTAAAACGACCGGCAATCGTAACCAGAGATAAATTATGCTCGCACTTAAATATAGAAAGAACTGGCGAAAATAAAAAGACGGCGGGGAGTGTTACACTTTTCTTTTATCCAAAGATGTCGGATCTGTATCCAAAAGATCGGGATATGTCGAAATATTGGGCAAGATAACTCTACAACAACGATCCCACATTCTTGAAAAGGCTCCCGACTTATATTGTATAGTTGACACTGAGATAAAACCCTCGGCCTCTGGACGCGTATCCCAGAATTTCTGAATACTGGACATTGAAAATGTTTTCGATCTTTCCACTAATAAAGAAATCACTATTAATAATTAATTTTTGAGAAAAGTCCACCAGGGTATAATTCGACAAAGGCATGCTCGCTAAAGCACCATACGGTCCAAGATTTGAATCGTAATACGTATCATTTCTGGATCCGACAAATTTCAAATCCATTCTTAGTATCAGCATGTCAATCGGCAGGTATGTTAGGCTTATGTTTGCAGTACTTGGCCTTCTTACCAGTTTCATCGATTCTGATTGGTTAGTCAGAAATGCACCATTACTGAATAATTGCACTTCGTTCCCCCTTGTTTGTAAAGAATTAATATCCGAAGGATTATAGGTCAAGCTTCCATTGATAAGACTGATATTGCCTTCAACAAATAACCAGGAGTTTAATCTGTCCTTCACATTTAATTCAATACCGCTGCTTGTTTGTGTCCCAATGTTGAGGTAGGTATCTCCTTCCAATGAATCAATATTCTTATTCCATAAATACACATAATCGATATAACGTTTTACTACAGTATTAAAGTAAGCAAGAGAAAAATACATTCCGTTTCTCACAGATTGTTTTAGGCCAATTTCGAACGAAATCGAGTTTTCCGGCTTTAAGTTTTTGTTCCCTAGTGTGATGTTGAGATCATAACCGTCCTGGTTGGGGGAAAATAATTCATAGAGTGAAGGAGCATTAAATCCTGTCGAATAAGAAAAATAGAGCAAACTCTTCTCTGCAATTTTGTATGATGGATTAATCTCATACGTGACATTATTTCCAAAACTACTCTGGTTTGCTAACCGCATTCCGCCGGCCAGTGCGAAGTTAGATAGAATTCGGTTTGTTATAGGACCGGCTGCATCAAAATGAAAAAAGATACTTTTTGTCAACGAATGAATGCTCAAAGAATCAATATTCGAGTTCGATTCATAGTTGTAGACACCGTTATAATAATACGTACTCGCAGTCATCGTTTCTTCGTATAACCCGGCGCCTATCGCAGCATCCACAGTATTATCTTTAAAGTTGGTTTGAATTTCATTTGTGCTCATTGTTCCTTTATATGTATCATCGCTAAACGTGGATGGAAATACAATCGATGAATCATCGACAATATTTCGTTTTAGATTTGAATACCCTCCAATATATTTCAATTGAATATCGTCGGCTACCTTATAGCTCGCTCCGTACGTATAAAAGTTTCGATGGACATCCGAAGTGAAGGCAGGATCGTCCTCAAATGCAGCATGAGGAAGATCCGCTTTTTGTGCTGTGTTTCTGTATGAAAAATATACATTCACGTCGTCAGCTTGATATCCAAGCTTGCCGAACGCATCTGTTTTAGCAAAATTATTTCTATGCCTATTCTGAAGAGTATCGCGATTAGCAACGGTATCGATCGTGGCATCCAGTCCTTTTGTAGCAAGATTGTCAAAACCGGCAGTATAATAAAAACCTTTACTATCCGTATAGTCTAACAAAAGATTTTCAGAGAGGTCGGAAGTTTTTGCACCAAACGTTCCCGTAGCAATATTGGCATCGGCATGAATGCCGGGAGTATTGCTGCCTTCGCGTGTGATAAAATTAATGACACCTCCCATCGCAGACGAGCCATACAGTGTGCTGTGAGAACCTCTTACAATTTCAATCTGATCGACGCCTAACGAAGAGAGTTCCGATAGATCAGGAGCGCTGTTCGGTGTCGCGGGATCGGTGAACCGCACGTTGTCAATCATAATCGCTGTCTGGTTGCTTGCCGTTCCCCGCATAAATATGCTTTGGTTGGTACCAGGATTTTGCCCGGTTCCGACCATATAAATCCCTTCCTGCTGCCCGAGTAATTCTCCAACGCTTTGGTAGATAGAATTTTTCATCTGATCGTCCGTTATCACCGTAACACTTCTTCCTATGTCATCCGGATTTTTTTGAGACCTGGTCGCTGTTACCATTATTTCTCTTAACGGATACATCCTCGTACTATCGCTCTTAAGAATCAGGGAATCTTGCTGGGCATAAGCTACAGATATGCTCAATAAAAGAAGAAATAAATGTTTACTCATCATATTTCCTTTAATAAATAGAAACATCTGAAAAATTGTTTCGCGCTAAGCCGCAAAGGCGCGAAGATTTTGTTTTAGAATCATTTTGCGACTTTGCGCCTGGCGAAGCCATCCCCTCGGGATTTGCGCGAGACATACTTTCAGGATTATTCAAAAGCCTCAAATAATAAATAAAAAATCCCAACCTTCTCAAAGAAAGATTGGGACAATACATAACTGCACAATCTATCCTCACTCCACGAAGGATATTGAAAATGATGCTGGCAGGTCTCCTGGCTTTCCCTATTTCCGTCCCGCCTTCCCGCCCGATTCTTTCGGTCAGTGGCCTTGGGACAAATTATTTCTCGGGATCACAGTTGCGGGTCAGCTTCCGACTTCTCCGTTCCGGCGGCTGCAGAACGGAGTTCACGGAATTCCCTTTTCATCCCGTCTCGCTGACTACGAGACGGGACACCAACATCTCTATTGAAAAGAACGTTTACGCTGAACCGTCATCCAATCACAGATTGCCCGGTCCGTTCCTTCTTGAATACTATAAGCAATCCTTCATACGCAGTGAACATGACGCCGACAAAAAAGATGTCGCCGCCGAGGGTGTTGCGGAAAAATGGAATGGCCATAACGTAACATTCCACAAGTCCGGCCCATGTGGGCGCATACATCGATCCGGGAGTCATCCACACTCCAAAATTTGTGATCACAAAAAACAGGATCGAGCTTACAAAAGTCCCGCCGAGAATGTACAGCGGCTTCTTGTGATTTTTCAACCACACACCGATCAGTCCGATGAGCACAAAACTGCCGTAGACCCAATACATCCCGCTGTAGAAGCCAATGACGTAATCACTCATCAGCATCGCCAAGATGGGGACAACAAAAGCAAATCTCTTATCAAGGTAAACACCGCCAAAAAGCGCGATGGCCGCGATCGCAGTGAAGTTTGCGGGGTGCGGCAGCAGGCGGGAGAATGCCGCAACGAAAACCAACAGAAACGCCGCGCCATATCGCGCAAATGATTGTCTGTTGCTCATACGTGTAATTCCTTTCATTGATAATTCTATAGATGGAAAAATTTGCTTCTTTACACATTCAATAAAAAACCCCGACATTCCTGAGGAAAATCGGGGTTGATACATCTAAACTCTTGCGTGTTCGACCAAAATGCTGCAACCTTTTTCCTCGAAGGCTTTGCGTAGTGAGGTTGGCAGGTCTCCTGGCTCTCCCGAATCTTGTCTCACCTTCCCGTCCGATTGCGTCGGTCAGTGGCTTCGAGACACATTGTATCCCGGGATTACAGTTGCGGGTCAGCTTCCGACTTCTCCGTTCCGCCGGTGGCAGAACGGAGTTCACGGAATTCCCTTTTCATCCCGTCTCGCTGCAAGCAGGACGGGACACCAACTTCAGAATATTGAAAAGAACAAATCCTTATTAAGAAGATACAACACGGCGAAGCATTTGTCAAGTACTTCTGTTTTCTTAAAAACGAGCGATTCAAATAACCGCCTTGCTCGGCCGATTTCATCGGGTTCAAAAAATTTCATCGCTGCAAGAACCGGCAGCCAGACAAGGCATAGCGTGGATTTCACCCACACCGCGGAATATCCATATGTCTCTGCATAAACGAAGAGAGCATAGACAATGCCGACCGAGAGCGCGAGTTTCATAATGCGTCGAAATTCGGTACTCGATACGGTAGAATTTTTGCACGATGAAATACATTACGAACGCCGAAAGAGCATACGCAATCAACGTAGCATATGCGGCGCCCATGATGCCGTACTTTGGAATAAGAAAATAATTTGCGACAATATTTGAGACAGCGGCAAGGATCGATGTCGGAAGAAGATATGCTGTTTTCTTTTCAATAAAAATCCCGGCATTAAAGTGAATCGAAATTCCTCCAAAAATGTATGCCAGCAGCACAACGGGAACCACGCCCAACCCGCTCCAATAATCGGGATGGATAATATGCCTGCCAAAGATTGTGACCTGGACAAGATCCGAGATAAAAAACGATAGGATTAAAAAAATCCCGCTCATGATGAAGAGAAAATATGTCAGCACCCGGGCGAAGAGCGCTCTTGCGTTGTCGTCGTTTGCGTGAGAAAGGAAAAACGGTTTCCAGGCGTAGTCGAACATCGACGTCACGAGGTTCATGAAAATTCCCAGCCGGTAGTTTGCCTGGTAAATGCCGACATTGCTGTCATTGGTAAACGCTTTAAGCATCGGACGGTCGATGACTTGAAGCACCATGCCCGCCAAGCCGACCGGAACGTACGGCAATCCGAATTTAAGGAGCGCAGAATACAAAGTGCCGGAAAATTTCCATGAAGAACTCCGCACGATGTGGGGAATCATCAGCACGAACGTCAACACCGATGAAGCGAGTCCGCTGAGAAATATCCCCTCCACTCCCCACTTCAGCCACAACAATGAGACAATGTTAAAGGCGACGTTCGAAGCGATGTTGACGATCTTCAACGCTGCAAAAAACTTTGGACGACGCGCCAACCGCAATGAGGCAAACGGCACAATCACGAGCGCGTCAAAAAAAAGAATGCCGGCACTGTAATAAAGAATCCTGTAAAAACTTTCGTTGATCAGGAAAACGTGAGTCAAGGGAACAGCGAAGGCAAGAATCAGCCCTGAAAACAGTGTTGATGTTATTGCGATCGAAATAAAAGGCGTGCTAAATTTCTCTTTTGGGTCTCCAGTCTCGAGGGCAGAGGCATAACGGAAGTATGCCGATTCCATTCCGTAATTGTAGATGACATTCAAGAAGTGCAAGGTAGGAATAGACGTTTGCAACGATTCCATATTGCGATGTCGTTAAAACGTTGGTGTAGAACGGAACGAGAAGAAACGTGAGGAAACGGCCGACGATTGTGCTGATGCCGTAGATGGCCGTATCCGCACCAAGCCGCTTTATTTGGGAGAACATACTTAGGAGACCAGCTCGAGGGAAATGTCGAGCGCTTTCGGAGAATGTGTCAGCGCACCGACGGAAATAAAGTCTACCCCGGTATCAGCGATAGCTTTGACGGTCTGAAGAGTAACGCCGCCGGATGCTTCAACTTCGACGACATGATCGATCATCTGCACTGCTTTCGCCATCGGTTCAAGCTCAAAATTGTCCAACATGATTCTGTCGATACCGCCGCAAGCTAAGGCTTCTTCGACCTGGCTGAGGGAGGTCGTCTCAAGCTCAATCTTCAATTGCAGATTCTGTTCACTAAGGTAGTAGTTACACTTCGTGAGTGCGTTAGTAACGCTTCCCGCCGCCGCAATATGATTGTCTTTGATCAGGACCATCTGGTCCAACCCAAACCTGTGATTTACACCTCCGCCGTCGCGAACGGCTTTTTTATCCAACATGCGGAGTCCGGGGGCCGTTTTGCGTGTATCGGTGATTTTTGCCCGAGTCCCTGCCACGGCATGGACATACTTGTGGGTCAGTGTGGCGATGCCTGACATACGCTGCAAAAAATTTAGAGCAACCCTTTCGCCCAAAAGAATTCCGCGGACGGAGCCGTGGATTTCTGCAAGCTCATCTCCCGCTGACACAAAATCTCCGTCCTTTACGTTGACAGTTACGGTAGTTCCCCCGTCTGCGTACTGCATGACTATTCCGACAAGTTCCATTCCCGAAACCACACCGTTCTCTTTCGCCTGAAGAATCGCGCGGCCGAACTGGTCTTCGGGAATTAACGACTCGCTCGTGACGTCTCCGAATCCAATGTCTTCATTAAGTGCCTGCTCGATCAATCTGCCGATCTTGCTGTCGTGTAGAAGGTCAATGCTCATCTTCATTAACCAGCATGATAGGAATGTCGTCTTTCACTTCATACACTTTGCCGCATTTTTTGCATCTCAACGTATTGTGTGCCGGCTTATAGTCGAGGCCGCCCTTGCATTTTGGACAACACAGAATATCAAGCAATTCCTGTTTTACCATTCGTCGCTCCCTTCGGTTTGCTTTTCTTAAACGCTTCTTCAAGAACCTCCACAAATTTCATCGGTGCACGTGTCGGTTTACCCGTCTGAGCGTTGATGAAGCTGTGCACGGTGAACCCCTCCGCAATTGGTTCATTATCACCGTCTCGTAATACGCGGTATTCGATCCGGACCCTCGCTATTGGAATTTCGTTCAGGGATGTTTCAATATGCAGGAGGTCGTCGTACCGCGCTGACCGCTTGTATTTCGACCCCGCCTCGATGACGGGAAGATAGATGCCCATCGCTTCAATTTCAGGATACGGCATTCCGATGTGCCGGAGCAAATCCGACCTTCCTTGCTCGAAATATTCGAAGAACTTGCCGTAATAGACAAACTTCATTTGATCTGTGTCGGCGTAGCGAACGCGAACGTCGGAGATAAACGTAATAGGCGTGTTACTCATTCCAAGCACCCATGACACTGAATTTCTCTATTCTTTTCTCAATAAGTTTTTCAGGCTTCATCTTTTTGAGAGGACGTAGTTCCTCAATCAAAGTGTCTTTCAGGATGGCAGCTGCCTGCTGAGGATTACGATGCGCACCGCCTGGCGGCTCGGGAACAATTCTATCAATAATTTTTTGCTCAAAGAGATCAGGAGCAGTCAGGCGCAAGGCCTCGGCGGCCTGCTCCTTATATTCCCAACTTCGCCACAGGATACTGGAACATGATTCTGGGGCAATGACAGAATACCATGTATTTTCCAGCATCAAAATCCTGTCCCCAAGCCCGATTCCCAGCGCACCTCCCGACGCTCCTTCACCAATGACGACAACGACGATAGGAACGGGAAGATGAGACATTTCAAAAAGGTTGCGTGCAATCGCTTCCGCTTGCCCCCGCTCTTCCGCTTCGATCCCCGGATATGCACCGGGAGTGTCCAGCAACGTAATGATCGGCTTGCCGAATTTTACTGCGAGCTTCATCAAACGGAGGGCTTTGCGGTACCCTTCGGGCTGCGGCATTCCAAAGTTTCTGAACAAATTTGATTTCGTGTCTCTCCCCTTCTGGTGGCCGATCACCATCACTGTCTGGTCTTCCAGCTTCGCAAAACCGCCCACGATCGATCTGTCGTCGCCGTAGAGCCTGTCTCCATGCAGTTCAATAAATCCCGTCATCATCATGCCAATATAATCGAGCGTATACGGGCGTTCGGGATGACGGGCAAGCTGGACTCTCTGCCACCGCGTGAGGTTTGAAAAAATATTTTCGCGAAGCTGGCTCACTTTTTTCTCCAGGGTTGTTATTTCATCGGCGATGTCGAGGTTGTCGGAGAGTCTCCTCATCTCCTCGATCTTCTGCTCCAGCTCCACAACCGGTTTTTCAAAATCCAAAACAACTTTTCCCATGCACACTCCAGAAAGGTTAGACGCTGCGCCGCGTCGAATTAACGATCGCTTTGACGACGATCTCGAAGTCCAGCATCAGCGATTGGTTCTTCGCATAATACAATTCATACTGTTCCCGCTCTTCATCGCTCACAGACCGGTCTGAATGGATCTGGACGATGCCCGTGATGCCGGGCTTCCCGAGGTAAATCCCGTTGTGAGTGGACGAAGCGCGGGCATCGGCGCCGCCGGACGGACGCCCGATGAGGGACATCGAACCGAGGAGCACTTTCGGCATCGCCATGACTGCTGATGAAAAGGCGGACGGCTGAGAGCGAAACAGTAGACGGCTGAAAGATACAAAAGGAGCGCATAAAATCAAAAGAAAAAGGGATACGAGGATGTCGGCAGCGCGTTTCGTTATCCTGTGCATCGGCCTGTCGATGTTGTATTGGATTTCGATGAACGGGATCTCGTCCAGCTGGTCGATGCGTGATTTCCCGATGATCACTTCCAGAGAATTCGGCACAAGCTTGAACTCTACCATCCGATTTCTGCTCTTGCTGATCACGGAGAGAATCGTCGAGTATGGAATCGCGTCCGCTGAAAAGATCACATCGTCGATTGCAAAGTCGTTGATCACTTTTCCGATGGTATCGACGCTTCCGAGAATTTCAACGTCCAGTATTTTTTGATTCAGCCGCTGCCGATTCACATCGATAAACCCGACCACATCGTAACCATCGCCAGGCCGGCTCCGCAGTTTTTTCAACACATCCTGTCCTGTTTGTCCGGTGCCGACGATCAATGTCTTCCTGCCAAAAAGAGTCTTCCGGGAAAACGAACTTCCCGCACCCATCAAGCGAATGATCAATCTCCATCCGGGAATCAGAAACACGCTCAGCGCTCCGGAGATGATCATGATAACCCGGCTGAAGGCGAAACTCTTGAGAAACGCAGTGAGCGCGGAGATGATCACGAACGCAAAAAACACCGCACTAAAAGAACGAGAGACCGAAAGTTTTCTGCTCGAGTATACTCCGGCGGCGAACAAAGAGAGAACGACGATCGCCGATGGGACAATCAACGCCCACGGGTACGCGTATGCAGGGAAAGAGAAAAATCTCTTGGAGCGCACATAATCTGCAAAAAGTATTGTGGCAAGAACGATGCAAAAATCAAAAATAGATACAACGAATGGTTTGCCGTACCTCATTACTGCAGCGATAATCCGCCGCACGTCGATTGCCATCTCGATGATCGATTCAAACAGGAGCGACCCTTGGTGATGTTTGCGGACAAAGAGCCTCATCGCTTTGTAGAAAATACTCAACTCGTCGATGTCGCTCCTCCGCGTGCTTTCGCCCTTGTAGTGAATAATTTTCGTGTCCGCGACATAAAACACCTTCCACCCCCCCTTCTGAATACGATAGCACCAGTCGAGGTCTTCTCCGTACATAAAAAAGCTCTCGTCCAGACCGCCGACCGTATCGAACACTTCCCGGCGAATCATCATGCACGAACCGCTGATGGCATCGACTTCGTAGCTTTCATCGGGATTGAGGTACGTCAGATTATACTTTCCGAAGAGCTTTGTCGAACCAAAGATCGAACTCAACCCCGAGACTTTCGTGAACGCTACCCACGGAGTGGGGAAACTTCGCCGGCAGGCGAGTTGCAGCGTTCCGTCCGGATTCAGGATCTTGCATCCGGCCATCCCGACATCTCCGTTTGCTTCAAAAAAATTAATGAGGGTGCGAAGAGTATCTTCCTGGACAATGGTATCTGGGTTCAACAGCATTAAGTATTTTCCCGATGACAACGCAAAAGCCTGATTATTCGCCTTCGCAAATCCGACGTTGGCTTTATTAGCAATCAGACGGACGTTCGGGAAAGACTGGCGGACCAAATCGCTGCTGCCGTCGTCTGAAGCGTTATCCACAACGAAGACTTCACCCTCCATTCCTTCCAACGCTCTGAACACGGAAACGAGCGCGTTGTTCAGGAAGTCGCGTACATTGTAGTTGACGATAATGATTGATACATCCATGGCGAGAGGCTACAACAAATTGAAAAAACTGCGAAGCTTCAATTTCCACACCATAAAAGCAGCTTCGTACACGATATTCTTCGACATCTTGGAGACGCCTCGATCGCGGTCGACGAAAATAATAGGGATTTCACACAGGCGAAAGCCTTTTTTCCAGGCTTTATAGTTCATTTCAATTTGAAACGCGTATCCGTTGGACCGGAGTTCATCGAGGTTGATGCTCTCCAGGACAGCACGCCTGTAGCACTTAAATCCAGCGGTTGCATCTTTCACGGGCATGCCCGTAATGACCCGCGTATATAAATTCGCAAAATAACTCAGAAGAAGCCGGCGGAAGGGCCAATAGACGACGCTTACCCCGCGGATGTACCGCGACCCGATGACCAAATCATACTCCTGAATCTTCAGAAGAAAGTTGAGGAGTTCTTTTGGATTGTGCGAAAAATCTGCATCCATTTCAAACACGTAATCGTACTTGCGTTCGATGGCAAATTTGAATCCCGCCACGTACGCAGTCCCCAATCCCATCTTTCGAGGACGTTCAATAAGATGAACGCGCGGATTTTTCTGCTGAAAATCCTTTACAATCGCCGCCGTTCCATCAGTCGAATTGTCGTCGATGATAAGAATTTCAATATCCGTCGACTGATGGAGCACCTGAGGGATCAGCGACGGCAGATTGACGGCTTCATTGTACGTAGGCGTTATAACGAGTGCTTTTGGCATATTCGATGAATACGGATCAATGGCCTTTCCCCATCAACATCACATAGAATGTATATAAAATTATCTTAATGTCCATCCGAAATGACATATTTTCGATATAGAACAAATCGTACCTCACTTTGGATTTCACATCGTCAATCGTCCGGTCGTATCCCTGCTTGATTTGCGCCCAACCGGTAATACCGGGACGGACTTTGAGTCTTCTGTGATACAGCGGTATTTCCTTTGAAAGCTTATCAACAAAAAACGGTCGTTCCGGCCGCGGCCCTACCAGGCTCATGTCGCCGTCCAACACATTAATGAATTGAGGAATTTCATCGAGCCGCAAATTTCGCAAGAACCTTCCAACCTTTGTAACGCGGTTATCATGTTGCGGCGCCCATACGGGTCCCGATTCTTTTTCAGCGTCGGAGCGCATCGAGCGGAATTTGTGCATCTTGAAGATTTCCCCATCCTTTCCAACCCGCTCCTGGCTATAGACGACGGGACCGGGAGTATCCATCTTAATCGCAATCGAAATTAAAATCCACAGGGGTGAAGAGAAGAAGAGAATAAAGAGCGAGGCAAAAATATCAGTCAGCCGTTTCATACTTTGTTCCCACGGCTGCATAATCTCCGGCATGATTTCGATAAGCGGGAATCCGTAAAGCTGGTTTGTGCGTGCTTGTCCGCTGATAATATCGTACATGTCCGGCAAAATCTTCATGCTGACGTTGTGGCCGTTACAATGAGAAATGACATCCAGCAACTTATCATGATCGGCAGATTCAAGAGCGATGAGAATATCCTTCACGGAACGTCGCTCGATGAGTGATGGCAGATCATCGATGCTTCCGAGTAAGCGGCTTCCTTTATATTCGAGACCGCTTTTGCGTTTATCAAGCTTAATGAAACCTATCACGCGATAACCCAATGCCGGATGGAGCAAGACAAGATCATAAAGATTTTTTGCTTTATCATTCCAACCGACGATGAGAGCGTTGCGCAAGCCCACGCCGGCTCCTAGCAATCGACGGCGGGCAGTGCGGTAGAGCACCCTCCCCGTACTGGTCGTCGTCACCATGATTCCCCAATAAACAAGGACGAGCATGCGAGAACTGATTTTTGTTCTGACAACACCCGCATCATCAACAAAGATGGCAAAGAACAGGATGACGCACCCAAAACCAGTGGCCTTCATCAACGTGGTCACTTCGTCCGTGCGAGATGCAGCGTGCCATGGGCGGTACAGTCCAAAGAATAGAAAAATGACGGACCAATAGAGCCAAATAAGAATCATCGGCATCCAAAAATCCGGCTCGAGGCCAAGGACCACTACGCCGCTGCGCACTCTGAAGAAATAATAGAGGACCCATGAAACATTGATTGTGAAAAAGTCCAACAAAAACGCTTTTATGTCGAATTGACGTCTCATAGAATTCTTAATTCATCATGTGCGTGTCGGACTCCATGCAGCTTTTTGCGAACCCTTAACAAAACGGAAAAAACCTAAAAGAAGCCCAAGGTTGGCAACTATAAAGTAATACGGCAAAGTAAAGAGCATTACAGGCCTTGATATCTTATCCAGAATATAACCAACGCTAGCTACACACACAAAAATGAATTGGGCTCCGAAAATCCACCGATATACCCCCCCCTGTTGATTCAAAATGATAGTAGTTACAAAGATCGTTATAAGCAAAAAAGGGATTATCCAACGAATTAGCTTATGGGAAAAAAGGCCAAAGGCAATAAATCCATACTTCGGGTGCAGGAGCGGCAGAACTTCTACCAGACCATTAAAATTTGCGGCACCAATCCTGATCTTTCTCTCGAACTCTTTTAGAGTCGATGACGTCGTGTCTTCCCATCCTTCTGCAAGCACATCATAAACAACCCGAAAACCCTGCTGGACGGCAAAAAGAGGAAGCAAAAGATCGTCTGTAACAGCTTTGTCGATCGGTAATTGTCGATATAAATTTCGCCGGAGCGCATAAATTCCCCCGGTTGCGCCAAAGGTCGTTTTTATTTTCCCTTCAGATTCCTTAATAGAATTTTCATACCGCCAATATGCTACCTCTCCTTTGCCACCGGAATTCCTTGTAGTCGTGCTTAAGTGCAAATTGCCACAAACGCCTCCAATTTCAGGAACGGCAAAATGGCGCGCCATTTTTTTTAACGCATCGGGGGCATAGAATGTATTCGCATCCGAAAAAATAAGAATTTCGTTCTTTGCCATCAACGCCAAATCATTTAGCACTGCAGCCTTCCCCCGCCGTTGGTCGAAATGAAATGATCGGATATGCATTGAATCAACCGACTCTATCAATGGTATTGTGTTATCGGATGAACAATCAGAGCCGATTAGAATTTCAACCCTGTCTCTGGGGTAATCCAATTTGCTGAAATTATCAAGTTTTGCAATGATGATCGATTCCTCATTGTATACCGACATTAGAAGCGAAATCGTCGGGACGTACGTCTGATCGCCGAAATCGGGCTTCCTTTTGAAAGACGACCATACCTTTACAATGAGAGGATAAATGACGTACGAATGAATGACCAAGAAGAACGCAACCCAAAAAAATACAGACGCTATAATCATCGGATTAATATCCACAAGTTACTTTGTAATTGCGTATCGAACAACTATCGAGACAGCGGCATGGCTCAAATTCGTTCATCACCGAGTCCTCTGAAATAAAATCTACTGCGACACCCTACGATCGATGTTTGCTTTTCGTTTGCCGAAAGCCCCTGCAAAAAAACCCTTCCACAGCACAGAACAATTTCCGTCCCTTTTGATCGGAATTTCCTCCAAGAACTATCAGAGACTTCTGCATGCAATTTAAAAAGGAGAAAATCAAAACATAGAATGCGTCTCCAAAAAACATATCACGAAAGAACCAAAATCGGTTTCGAGTGTAAAAGTAGAGGTATGTTTCAGTATACATTTTGCCCTTGATTCCGCCACCGCTTTTATGGTAAACCATGCTCGCGGACGTATATATCATTTTATAGAACTTCTTTATCCTTAAAGAATAATCTAAATCTTCAAAATAAAGAAAATAATCTTCATCCAACAAACCGACCCGTTCTACGACCTCTCGCTTCAGAAGGATTAACATGCCGGGAATAAAATCGATTTCTTTTTTTTCTTCACGATGGTCGTCATACTCACCAATTCGCAAGTTTATACCCGTGCACATTATTTTGCTGAATTTTCCTCCTGCGGCATTAATAATATGAGGAGAATTTTTGTACAGTACTTTCCCTGTCGCCGCACCGATATCCGCATGGTTTCTCAATTCCTCGATGAGCGGCTGAAGAAAGCCAGGGTGAACGACCACATCGTTATTAACAATTAAGATAAATGGGAACCCGTCAAAGACTGCTTTTCGTATTCCGTAATTATTACCAGCCCCGTATCCCGAATTATACCCCACCTGGTAGTAATTTACCTCCGGAAATACTTGTTTCAACTTTTCGCCGCTTCGGTCGGACGAGCAATTATCGACAAGGTAAATGGAGGTCGAAGAAAAGCCGGCGGCCAAGAGCGACTCAATACATTCCTTCGTTTCATCAAAACCGTTATAGTTCAGAACAATTGCCGCAACAGTATCATTCATACGCATTGCAGGATTGACTCAATCCAAAAATTTCGCAATTCCGCGTCCTATATAAAGGTTGTTTGAGAAATAATCATGAAGCCCATCAAACGCAGCGTGGAAAAATTTTTCGTTGAAGAAAAACCAAAAGAAAAGCTTCGTGCTAATGACTATCAGAAAATATACGGTACGCGACAATCTTCGTATACCCGGTAACAGAAGTTTTGATGAGCATTAACCTATTTCTCACGGAATAATAAAGTTTGAAAGCGCTCTCTTTTTCACCTTCAACTTTGTGGAATATAATCGCTTTGGGAACGTACAAGAGATCGTAACCCTTCGACCGAATTCGCGCAGATAATTCAATATCATCCAGATACATGAAGAAACGCTCGTCTTCCACCCCGATGTCCTTTAAATATGAGACGCGGAGTAGCATAAGACAGCCCGTGATGAACGAAACGTGTCGGATGCCATTTAATTTTTCCGGGGCGATGACAGCATTCCTGTCATCATGCACTGCCAACCCGCGCCAGGGGATGAATCGTCCGCCGGCATACCATACTCTCATCTTATCATGATGACAATAAATCGTTCCGCATGCCGCGGCCGCTTTTTTTTCCTCTTCCATGGCAGCAACAAGGTTGTCCAAAAAATCAGGTTCTACCACAGCGTCATTGTTCAGCAACAAAACATACTCCGGACCGTCGTCCAATACATGTTTGATCCCAAAATTGATACCACCAGTATACCCGAGATTTGCTCTTGTCCTAACGAGTTCTACGTTAGAGAGCAACTTCTGGAGGAGATCAAAAGAATCATCTGTCGAATAATTATCAACCACCAAGATGCGATAAGCTCTATACAGCATCTTCTGTAATGATTCCACACACTCAACAGTGTCACGGGCACGATTAAAATTCAGCACGACGATACTAACAAGTCCTCGGGAGGCCATTTCTTGTTATTGTCCTCCATAGGTTTGTCGAAGTTTTTCTAATGCCAGCATTAACTCTTCCTCAGTGGCAATGGGCACTTTCTCAACAATGAGACCGTGTTTTGCCAGAAAATATGCAGCGTAACCCCAGTAGCGCAGCCGAAATAAAAGCTGGTTCTTTCTAATGATACTCTGTGTTAAATCGGCATCGAGGTCCCTTATATACCTATAGCTATCAGCAATGTCCGCAAACCAACCGAAGGGGGGATGATACCCAGCCTTTATGATTTGAAACGTATGATCCAGATGATCGTAGGCATTCTTGAATCGTTCATCAATCAATCCTATCTCTTTCAAAAGATGAGCATTGTAGTACGAGAAGGCGCCAGCCAGATGGCCGTGGAGGGCGATGCGTACTCCCTTCGGATATTCCACTATCTTTTTGGGATTCGGACTTCCCGCTACAGTTTTATTCGACGGACCATGATAAGCAAAATTAAGATGACCAATTCCTGTAACTTGAGCAGATCGAATATATTCATCAATCACAGACCCATCAAGAATCTGGACATCATCTTCACTAATAAAAATATGTTCACAGCCCTTTTTAAGAAGAAAACGGAATGCATCATTTTTTGAAATTCCTACTCCCCGATTACGTTTGTGTTGGATGATTTCTGCTTGTTTTGTTCCATAGGCATTTTCCGAATAAGGCGAGCCGTCATTCACGACGACGATTTCATCGACCCCGGGAACGCCGGAAAATGATTTATGAAATAAATCCTCTCTGTTACATGTAATGATACCGATACCAATTTTACGGCTCATGGGCTACACTGTGTTGATAGATAGGCGCTATACCAATACACTGACATCGGACAAAGTCATCTGATTTCGGCTCGATGGGGGGAGTTTCTCCTCTTCAAAAAAATGTCCGTTTCCTTCCTACGTCAACTGTTTTTCCCACGCAATTATTTCTCACGAAGAAATATCGACAATTTCGAATTGTTTTTTGATTTTTTTGGCTTCACTCCCATTTGATATTTGTTTTAACAATTCGCGCAGGATTTCCGGCAATCAACACATTCTCTTCAACAAAAGACTTCGTCACTAACGAATTGCTGGCGATAACATTATTGTTCGCGATCCTTACGCCTTTAAGGATTTTAACACCACTTCCGATCCATACATGATCTCCAATTTCAATACGTTGTTGTTTTTCTTTCTTGCCTTCATAATATAAACTGTGAAAATCGTCGTCTAAAAATTCACAATTCCAAGCGATGGCTACACCCTGTCCAATCTTAAGACCATGCTTTATGACGAGTTGAGTATTTGCATTGATATAGCCCGATCCCAATTCACAGATTGCATTGGGTCCAATATCAATTCGGCACCCTCTTCCGATGATAAAGTTCGATTGCACAATCAGTGATCCCCTGACATTCAGAAATGTTCTATCGTTAGGATGTGAAAATCCGGTGTATGAAGTCCCGATATACAATCTTCCTCTCGTATCAATATTCTTCATTCCCACAATTTTAACATTTTGATGTGCGACGATATTTTTCCCCATCATGGAATAGAACAAAAATCTTATTCCCGTGATAAGTTTATTCGTGTCAAGTTGCCGTATTGCCTTTGCAGATGGAAGCATTCTATTTTTAGATATGAGTAAGAGAGAACTTGTAGTAAAAACATTATCGAGAGTCATTAAGCCGCACTCTATTACTCTGGTGCGAACTTTGCCATGCCTTGATCACGCCATGAAGATCGTTGTCAAGCGAGCATACTGGCGCTGGACGAGGTTCTCCGACCCTACCCTATATACTGAAATACAGCATTTTTTCGCCGAGTCAATATCTCCTTCGGCTTCTTTTATTAATGAGGCGAGCCAACACCAAAACATTCTGGACGAAACATGAATCGTTGGAAACAGCTTTGCCACTACCTCGCGCCCAAGGAAGAAAAAAACACGCGGTATCCGCATCAATCGTGAGCACGCGACGAAGAGTGAATCTCGTTCGGCAGCAGTCAAAGCCGCGACGTAGCCGCGGCCATATTTTTCCTGAATAGTGAAAACCTCGGACACCGTTTGGGAAATATTTGAGAACTCTTTGTTGCTTAAATCCTTTGCTTTGTAATACGCGCCAAGCACGTCATCGACTTTTAACATACCGTACTTCTGAGCAACAGCGCAGGCAAAATCATAGTCTCCTGCGACTTCCAATTGCTCATCAAACCACAGCTTGTCGGCGGAGTGCAACGATGCTCTCCACATCGGCTGCGATCCGGCAAGAGAACCCTGCAAGAGGGCAATGCGAGAAAAAGGGGGACGACACAAACGATGACGGTTATGAACATCGGCAAAAAGTTGATTCGGGATATGGGATATATATTGATCGGCATACACCATTGCCACGCCAGGATTGGCGTCGAGAGCCGACGCGAGAACTTCCAGTGCGTCGTTTCGAAGGATATCGTCTGTATTTGCGTTCGTGATGTATTTCCCCCTTGAAACAGCAATCCCTCTATTCCATGCGCGATAAATGGTCTCACGTTGTATCGTTGAAGTATACAAAATGTTTGGATACGCCGCCACGTACTCATGCACTATTCTCTCCTCATTCTCCCTGGAACCGCTATTGACGACTACAATTTCCATTTTGTGAAAGATGGTCTGGCCGATAAGGTTCTCTAATCTTCCTCTCATGAACTTCTCGGAGTTATACGTTGATATAATGACGGAAACAATAGGGTCACTCATATGCATGTACTCTTACCCCGGGTGAACATAGGGTCCGACGAGAACACCTTTGAACTGGTCCCGGTTTATGCGCCCATGTTAAGTCAGTAAATTCCTTCCAGCATTGGCAATCTGAAGTGAACAAAATGTTTCCGACGTCTGGAGTCGTTGTATTAAACGTTTTTGTTCTTTGATGGCTCCGTTCGCTTGATTGGCTGCTGCCAGACAACAATTGACTTTTTCCTGATTCAATAGGAGAAAAACACATGAACTTGTGGAATATTCTAAAAGTGAGAGAGTGTTTTTGGGAATCATAGTATTGCAACCGGTAGAGATTAGGTTTACTGCCGGATGAGGATTTTACTAAGGATTCTTCTGGCTGCAACTCTTGAGCCAATGTATCTTTCAAGGTCGCCTTCAACAAATACTTTTAGGAGGTTAAACATAGCTATTGAAAAAACGAAATTCGCAACTACAATGCACAATACTTTGAATGGCAGATTTTCAATCGACGCGCTCATCACGAAGTCAATACAACATAACACAAAAGCAATTTCTACAAGTTTCAGAATTTGCCCAAACGAATCGAAGATAAGGCTATCTAAATACTTGTATTGGAAAAAAAGACAGATTCCGAACGAAATAATAACAGCAAAGGTGTATGCACCGACGGCACCCAGATATCCAAAATGCGGAACCAACAGAAAAAAGAAAGTACACGTAATCAGCACGTTTGAAGCTTGGATGAATGTTGTCTTCCCAGGATAGTTCTTTACAGTAAGAAATTGGTATATGGGAAGAACGGGGAGAACAATCAAGTACCCGACCACAACCAATATGGTGCTGAGAGCGATAATCTCAACATTACTGCCGATCCAGAGAGAGATGATTGGTTTTGTAAGAAATACCATAGACACACCTACCGGGACAACAAACAAAAACAACTTTTGGCTTACATCATGAACCACCATTCTTGTTTCTTCTTTTTTCTTAATCTGCGCGAGAAAGGGAAGAATTGGATACAACAATCTCTCCGGCACGCTCCAAAAAAGCCCTTTTACCTTTAGTGAAATGTCAAAAAAACCGACTTCGGTCAAACCGATATATCGGCTTATTAATATCTTCGTGATTGGTTCATAGAAGAATCCCATAATCCCGGTCATGTATATCTTCAACCCATACACGAAGTGTTTCTTTGCTATGCGGGGAAAATTCGCGAAATAATCCTTGACGGCAAATGAACGCCAGGTGTGTAGCGCAGAAGCCACGAGAATTACAAACCATAAAAGTGTAGAAAGGAAAAAAGCCACCCCAACCCACTTCAGCGTCGTCGAAAAAGAAACGATGAGAAGCGTTGATGCTTTCGATAAAAGATTATAAATAACCTGAGCAATATTTGAGACGTACACTTTCTGCTGCGAGTCTAACATAGCACCCGGCACTTGACCGAGCACCACGAACAAAATTGAAATAGTAAAAAAGTTGAATAAGCCCCGAGTATCATCGTTTATATGAACCGACGTAATGCGTAAAATATTCGTCAGAACAAAATCATTAAAATAGATGATGCATG
>CAWJKX010000214.1:0-3259 GCA_963843065.1 uncultured Bacteroidota bacterium | reverse complement strand
TCGGCGGTATTCGAATGTGTTTTGCTCGAGGCAGATGTGGCATTCAGCGTGAAGATTGACGTGCGATCTTCCAAAGTGAATGACGCCCTTCGTTCCGTTGTTGTTGATGCAGCGACACACGCCGGGTATCATGTTGTGGACATGTCCCGGTTCATGCTGAGGGTGGGATTCCAAAGTACACCGCCGGCAACGGTCGAGAGGGGCGACGGGACGCTCTACAGCGTCTCATCCAATTTCACAGTGACGCTCATCGACAAGGATTCGAACAGAACGATCGGCTCGATTGCCGGCAAGTCGCAGGGAGTCGCAAAATCACAAGATGGAGCGGTTGAACAATCGGCCCATGGAGTGAAGCTTGATGTCGCTGAATTTATCTCGCTTCTCGAAAAAGCAAAGAACTGAAGATATGGGTGATGGAAGCTGTTTCAAAAATTCCTCAGTGGTCCCCCTTCGATGCGTCCCGACAAAAAACATCGGTCGAAGACTCGACTCGGCGAGGACTTGCTCAGGGTGAACAGACTTTATTAAATTCACTAAACAGCATGTTCATCCTGAGTAAGCGATACCGCTCGAAGAGCGGGTGAGCGCATCGAAGGACGGGGATGGCTTCGCCAGACGCTCTGTTCCGATTCGCGAAACGGGATTGCTCATGGTGCCCTTCGACGCGTCCCGATAAAAAACATCGGTCGAAGACTCGACTCGGCGAGGACTTGCTCAGGGTGAACAGCTTTTTTTTGGGAACAACAAAAACCCTGTTCATCCCGGGTAAGCCAAGCCGCCGAAGGCGGACGAGCGTATCGTCAACTACCGTCGGAAAGGACGAACGATCGTTTCTTGAGATGACTTTTATACGGACGAAAAATCTTCCTGCCGCTTTCATCGAGGCGTTGCCGGTTTTATCTATAATGATTTGACGCATTGAGGACATGACAGACCGACACCACGATCCATACGCGGCATTACGCTTTAGCGAATTTCGTAATCTTGTCCTTTCGTCGTTCCTGCTTACAATTGCATTGATGATGCAGGAAGTCGCGATCGGCTACGAGCTTTATAGAATTACGCAAGACCCGCTCGCGTTAGGCTTGATCGGACTTGTGGAGGCAGTTCCATTCATTTCGTTTTCGCTGTTTGGAGGACACATTGCAGACCGTCACAGCAAACGAAAAATTCTTTTATGGAGCGTCGCCTGCATCGCGCTCTGTTCAACAATTCTCCAGTTCATTTCGCGAAAACAAAACTCTCTCGCTCCGGCAGTATTGCTGCTCACCATTTACGCAACGATCTTCGTCATCGGCCTCTGCAGGGCGTTCCAGTCTCCCACGGCGACCTCGCTCCGCGGATTTCTCGTTCCCTTTGAACATTATGAAAACGCCGCAACGTGGAGCAGTTCGGCGTGGCAAATAGGGGCTGTCATTGGGCCGGTGATCTCCGGATTTTCGTATGCATGGATCGGGTTTTCCAATACGCTTGTTGTCGTAGTCGTTCTTGTTGTCGTCGCCTTTTATTTGTATTCAAAAATCGGCGACAGGCCTCTGCCGGAGGTGAAACAAAAAATCAATCTGGTCGAAAGCATCAGAGAGGGGATCGGCTTCGTCTACAAGACCAAGGTGATTTTGTATTCTATTTCGCTCGATTTGTTTTCGGTGATGTTTGGCGGAGTGATGGCGATTCTTCCAATTTATGCGCAGGATATTCTTCACGTCGGTCCGGAGGGGCTCGGCATTTTGCGCGGGGCTCCGTCGCTTGGTGCGGTGCTGACGCTCATGGTGCTTGCCAGAGTTTCAGCGATGGAACATCCGTGGCGCAACTTGTTGGTAGCCATTACCGGATTCGGCATTTGTATCGTGGCCTTTGCCGTTTCGCCGTGGATGATTTTGTCTGTCGTGATGCTATTTTTCAGCGGAGCGTTCGACAGTGTAAGCGTCGTTATTCGCCATACCCTGCTTCAGACGCTGACGCCCGATGATTTGCGGGGAAGGGTGATGGCGGTGAATGGGATATTTCTCGCCGCTTCGAACGAACTTGGCGGATTCGAGTCTGGTCTCGCCGCAAAACTCATGGGGACGGTTCCGTCTGCCCTCTTTGGCGGAATTATAACACTTGGCATTGTTACATGGGTGTATACAAAATCGAAGGGACTCTTTACGATTCAACTTTCGAAAAAGAGGAATTGAGTTCGCAGAATTCCAACGGTACAGTACCTGACGTCGTGCCTTACCGCGAATGCGTCAGCACTCTGATGGCGGACAAAATCCAGGATCAGCTTTTCGAGCCGATCCTGGACCATACAACTCTCTCTTCCTAACCCGTTTTTACTCCAGAATCAAACAAGGACGTTGACGTTACTTCCGCTCGAACTGGTGCTCCCGATGGGGGCGGTTATGCCTGTCGTGGAGGCGGTAGTAGATTGGCTCGGAGCTCCGCCGCCGTGATGGTGGTGATGACGATGAGTTTTGCTCGTAGACTGCATATCTTGCGCGAGTTTCTTGAGTGCCGCCTGTGCGCCGTTAAGGTCGCCGGATTGAAGAGCTTTCCCCAACGCCGCAAAATCTTTGCCAAACTGGCTTTGCTGTACGCTAGCCTGTTGTCCTGTAGTTCCCTGAGATGCTTGCATCAAACTCTGAATTTGCGAAAAGGCGCTCTGCGCACTTTGCAAATTTCCCGATTGGAGCGCCGCCGCCAAACTCTGGAAGTCGCTGCCGATGTTGGATGAACTGCTTTGCGTACTGCTCAAGTACGGGTTTGCGTTCGCAGAGATTCCCTGCACTGACATAATTCCTCCTCATGATATTTTTGCTGATTGGCTGAGAATATTATTCCTTAGCCCGCTAATGAATATTATCGACCAATTTATGGAGAACTTTAGCCGGTTGCGGAGCTATTATCGATGGTGAGCGGCTCCCCGCGGGCCTTTTATGAATACGCCGTTCATCGGTCGTCCGCGAAGAATCGATGAGAAGAGGAGTTTCAACCGTATGAATGTCTTATCCTCAAGACTGTCCTCAAATGGGCGGACTCCATAAACCATAAAAAAGTAATGGAAATAATGGCAAAAAATTCATACATAAAGAGGGTCGCGACCCAGAAGGGTGGGTGAAAGTGAAGTGGTATTCCCCTCAACTCTTTGGAGAATATTATGAATGGAAAGTTCTTTGTAGCAATGTGTGTCGTTATGCTGACCTTTGTCCGATATCAATCGGGAAATGACAAGAAAAAGGAGTTTGTCCCCGTGGCCTCAAAACAATTTGGAAAGTTA
>CAWJKX010000213.1:0-5324 GCA_963843065.1 uncultured Bacteroidota bacterium | reverse complement strand
AATCCGCGGTGATAATTCCGGAAATTGTCACCGTCGCACCAATCTGATATGGCGCCACCGGCACTCCTTGCGCATCGTTGATATGAAGGTCGACAATGGCGGTAATACCATAGACAGCGACCACCGGCATTGTAGAAAGAGAAGCAGGAATCCCCCCAGACGCAGCGCTCTTTACATTGAACGAAAAACTCGCCGAAGAGTCGGGCACCGTCACATTCGCGATGGCGACAACCAACGTATCTGCCGCACTTAGATTCAAAGCCCCAAAACAAAGTGTGTCGCCTACCAGCGACTCTGTCCCGTGAGAAACCGATCCGACAGGTACTTGTGTCACGCCCGAAATATTTTTACTCCATGAAAACTGTGCTGGCACAAGAAGCGTGACACTGTCGATCCCTGAACCGGTGAACAGCATACTAAAAGAGACAGTAGCTTTTCTTTGCACGGTCGAAGGAATGATCGTTGCTTTTCCCGAACCATCGCCATTCGTTTTGAAAGGATTAATCTCGATGGGGCTGGATGAGTTCTGGGGATTTGCATTCGCTACAGTGTTTTCAAAAAAATCCGTTGCGTTATTGCCCGTGTCATACGCGTTGCCCAGAGTATCCGGTCCGGTCGCCGTAGACGAACTTTTCCGTTCGAACGATTTTCCGTCCGACGAAACACTACTCGGGGTGAAGCGCGTTCCATTCCCGGAGAGCGTCGTGCTCGCATCCCAGGCAAATGCATCGATAATTGTCGCACCGTCCCTCAATTGCACGCACGATCGAATGCCGCTGTTGGAGAGATTTTTGCTTGATGGAAAAGGAACATCCGCGCCAGCGACTCCGCCATCGCCGATAAGAAAAAAACCGTACGCCTTGATGGTCTTTCCGGAAAGCGAAACTTGCCATTCGGCCGCGTTTGTTCCCGGAGGAGTATTGCCCGAAACGAGGGCAGCAGCGGCGTCAAAAGTTACGTCATAAGAAAACGGGTTGTACAATTCGACAAACTCTCCAGTGTTAAACTGACTCGATGACCCGTGCATCGGAGAGATTTCGCTGAGCATAATGTGTGAGGCAGATTGCGCGTCCAAACGCTGAGCCAGAAATCCCAGCCATAGAACAACGCATAGGATACCGGGCTGACGAATAATCTTCATAGTTTCCCTTTGTACCTGAATTTACTTTTGAGCGGGAGCTTTTCTAATAATATATGAAATGAGCGTCATCAAACAAATGTTATTCTTTAAACAAATTGCTATTTCTTCGGTCGCCAAGAAATCCCTTTGCCCCAGTTTACCGTTGACTTTTGAGCTAGTTTGAGTTATATTTTTAAACTTTTGAATGAATGTTGCCACGATGGCTTTTTATTCCGAAAATAAAGAAATGCATATCCGCTCGGAGGTTACTACGTGAAACAGTATCGAGGTAGGCTGATTTTGATTTTGGCGGCAGTTGGCCTTGCCATCTTCTTTCTTTACCCTACCTATCAGTCGTACAGGCTGAATAAGCATCTCGAAACTCTCTCCGGCGCCGACAGCGCCGCGTTTCTCCAAACAAATGAAAAACAATTTCGCGATTCGCGCTCGAAACGGATTAAGGTCGGCCTTGACCTGCAGGGGGGCGTACATGTCGTACTGGAAGTGAACATTCTAAAGATGTTTGAAGCAATGGCGAAGAATAAAGACGACCAGTATAACGCGATCGTCGCAGAGATCGAGAAAGAAACGCAATTGAGCGAAGAAAATGTCACCGATATTTTCAAGCGCAAGTTCGAGGAAAAACAAATCCGGCTGAGCCGTTATTATGGCAGTCTGCGGGAAACAAATGACGATATCATCAAAATGCTGCGCGACGAATCCGATAAGGCCGTCGACCGCGCGATGGAAATTGTCCGCAACCGTGTTGACCAGTACCGGCGTTTCCGAGCCTACCATTCAAAAACAAGGGGGGCGCAGAATCATTGTTGATCTGCCGGGAGTGTCCAAAGAAGATGAAGTACGCCAGTTGTTACAGGGCACGGCGCTCCTCGAGTTCAAATTGATGAAAGACCCTGACATCATTTACAAAACAATGGAAGCCGTCGACAAATATCTTGCCTCGCAAGGTTTCACTGACACGACTGCTGCGCAGGCGTCGAAAGATACTGCGAGACAGATTGACGCTCTCTCAGCGCTCACAGGGACGGATTCTGCGAAATCAGCTCTCCCCGGAGAAAAAAATCCGGAACAATTCACGAAAGAACATCCTTTCTTCGCGCTTGTTCGTCCGAATCAAAAAGGAACGGGCGAGGGATATGCCTCGGAAAATGACCGTGCAAGGGTTGACCGTATTCTCAATCGACCCGATGTCCAGAAATTGATTCCGAGCGACATGGCGTATTACTGGGGGGCAAAGCCCAGTTTCACGAGCGAAGGAGTAAAATTTTATTGTTTGTACGGCTTGGAACAAAGGCCTGAACTGACCGGCGGCGTTATCGTCGACGCACGTGCGACAATCGACCCCAATTTCAACCAGCCGATCGTTACCATGAACATGAACAGTGAAGGTTCACGCGATTGGGCGCGAATTACCGGAGCGAACGTAAACAAACGAATGGCCATCGTTCTCGACAACGCGGTTTTTTCCGCTCCAGTGATTAAAGGGAAAATTTCCGGCGGCCGTTCCGAGATTGAGGGAATGGAAAACATTGACGAAGCGCGCTTGCTTGAAATCGTCCTCAAAGCCGGCGCCCTCCCTGCACCGGTTGATATCATCGAACAGCGGAGCGTCGGACCGTCACTCGGTGAAGACTCTGTCCATGCGGGCATCAATTCATTCACCTACGCCCTTATCATTACCGTTCTCTTCATGATTTTTTATTACCGGACGGGCGGACTTGTGGCAAGCACCGCGCTATTCATTAACATCGTGTTCGTGTTTGCAACACTCGCGGCATTCGGAGGAACTCTGTCGCTCCCCGGTATCGCCGGCATCGTACTGACGATCGGCATGGCGGTCGATACAAACGTTCTTATTTATGAAAGAATCCGTGAAGAAATGACGACGGGAAAGACGCTGAGCGCAGCAATCTCTGCCGGATATTCGAAAGCATTCAGCGCAATTTTCGATTCGCATCTTACGACGTTCTTCAGCGGCGTTGTCCTCTTTCAGTTCGGAACAGGCCCGGTACAGGGTTTTGCTCTAACGGTCATGATGGGGACGGCCGCAAACCTGTTCACCGGTATTATTATCACGCGCGTCATATTTAATTTCATGACATCGCGCTCAACTTCTACCATTAATTTTGGCTAATCATTGGACTCGGAGTTTTTTCCATGAGGTTATTTAAGAAAACGAATATCGATTTTATGGGAAAGCGATACATTTGGTACTCGCTTTCAGGGTTAACGCTTTTTGTCGGTCTACTCGCGATCATCTTCAAACCGGTGAACTATAGCATCGATTTCCTCGGCGGAACAGAACTTGTCGTTCGGTTTCAGACAGCGCCGCCCATCAACGAAGTCCGCGCGACGATGGACAAAATCGGATTAGCCGGCAGCGAGATAAAAACGTTCGGCGCGCCAAGGGATATTCTTCTCCTTACGTCCGAGCAGGGAGAGGGTTCTAAGATTTCGGAGAGAATCCGCGCCGGATTGTCAGCTCAGTTCCAGGACAATAAGTTCGAAATGCTGAGAGAAGAGAGAATCGGGCCGAAGATCGGCGCCGAACTTCGCAGAAATGCCTACTATGCCGTCATCGCAACACTGTTCATTATATTAATTTATATCGGTTTCCGATTCAAGTTCATTTACGGCGTTGCAGCGGTCATCGCGCTATTCCACGATGTGCTCCTTACACTGGGATTGGTCGTCCTTTTTAACGGTGTTTCCTCTCACTTGAATCTTGAGATTTCTCAGAATCTCATGGCCGCATTCCTGACTCTGATCGGATTTTCAACGAGCGATACCGTCATTGTCTTCGACCGTATTCGGGAGAACCTGAAGATATACAGAAGCGAGAGCCTTTTTACGGTAATGAATAAGTCGATCAACGAGACGTTGAGCAGGACGGTCATTACGAGCGGCACGGTAATTATGGTGTTGGTGGTATTGATTATTTTCGGCGGCGAGGTAAACCGGGGATTTGCATTTACGTTTTTGATCGGAACTATTACCGGCACCTATTCATCGATTTACGTTGCAAGTGCGATCGTCCTCGACTACACACGGTACAGAAATCTCAAAGCTCATCAAGTCTAACAAGAAGCCGGCAAAACTTTTTGGCTTTGTTTACGGAGATACCAGCAATGAAATTTACGGCGAAAGAAACCGCAGGCGTCACGGTAATAACGCTCGAAGGAAATGTTCTCGGCGGCCCCGATGCAACGGAGCTAAACAATACGCTTCACAAATTTATTGATGCAAAGAAAAAGAAGATTGTCGTCGACCTGAAACGTGTTTCCACGATGAACAGCTCTGGTCTTGGCATGCTCATCGGCGGCGTAACGACGATGCGCAATGTCAAAGGAGATCTCAAACTTGCGGGCGCCTCCGAAAAGATCATCAAGCTTTTGCAGGTAACTAAACTCCTTTCCGTTTTCGAACATTTTGATACGGTAAAGAAAGCGGTTGAAAGCTTCTGACGAAGATCCCCGTACGACAAAACAGGCGCCTTGCTGAAGCAAGCCGCCTGTTTGTTTTCCCTCTTGTTATTTCACCAAAAATAGTTTGAAGATCGGCCTTTCCCCCCCACCATTTTCATAGCTCAACAAAAAATCCTTTCACCACAGCAGAGCGTAAAACCGTACAGTTGGAATCTGCAATCTGAGCAAAATCTGCGTTTTCTGCGCAATCACAATCTACTTCATAAACCTCTTTTCCACATCCGATATTTTATCGACGCGCTTTTTATGTCTCCCGCCACCAAACCACGTTTCAAGCCACACCTTGACGATCGATTTCATCAACTCCGGCCCAAGCACTTTTGCGCCGAGCGTAAGAACGTTAGCGTCATTATGCTCACGGCTGCTTTGTGCGACGAATTCGTTGTAACAAGATGCAGCTCTCACTCCCGGAACCTTATTGCACACAATCGATGATGCAACTCCGGTTGCGTCAATCATAATGCCACGCCACGCTTCCCCCTTCGCAACGATGCGAGCAACCGCGTAGGCATAATCCGGATAATCGCATGCTTCTTCTGAATTTGTACCAACATCCAACACCCGGTACCCGAGATCAGCCAGATATTTTTTCAGCATCTCTTTCGTTTGAAAACCGCCGTGGTCGCTGCCAATAACGATAAGGTTCGACCCCACATTCATCGAAGAAATTGTCGCGGTGGCGTACGATTCCGCAGCAT
>CAWJKX010000212.1:0-18013 GCA_963843065.1 uncultured Bacteroidota bacterium | reverse complement strand
GCAGATTCCGCAGTCGGACTTTTCGAGGGGCACGGCGACATAGGACATGTGCTGAACCACGGTTCAGTTGAATACGACGCTGTGAAGAAAAGTTATCGCATCAGCGGAAGCGGCGAGAATATGTGGTTTACCAGCGACGCATTTCAATTTGTCTGGAAAAAAATGTCGGGCGACGTCTCGCTGACTGCCGACATCCAATGGATCGGAACGGGCGGCAATCCGCATCGCAAAGCATGCCTTCTTATCCGGCAAAATCTTGAACCGAATTCCTCCTATGCCGACGTTGCCGTCCACGGTGAAGGGCTGACGTCTCTTCAATATCGTGAAACCGCGGGCGCACCGACGCGCGAGATTCAAGCCAACGTTTCCAGACCGCAAAGAGTACGTATCGAAAAAGAGGGAGATTATGTGTTCATATCCCTTGCCCGCGAAGGAGACACACTTCGTTCGGCCGGCGGCTCATTCAAATTTAAATTGAGCAACCCATTTTACATCGGGCTGGGCGTGTGCGCGCACGACAGCAACGCGACGGAACAGGCCATTTTCTCCAACGTTGAAATCATATCAGGAAAACACAAATCCATAGGTGAACCGATGCTCGAAAGCACTCTCGAAACAGTAACGATCGCCTCGACCGACCGGCGCGTGGTCTACACCAGCCGCGATCATTTTGAAGCGCCGAATTGGTCGCGCGACGGAAAATATTTTATCTTCAACCAGGATGGACGTCTCTACACTCTTCCGGTGGCAGGCGGAAAACCTCAACTGCTCGAAACAGGGTTTGCCACTCGCTGCAATAACGACCATGGCATATCACCCGATGGAACACAACTCGCGATCAGCGACCAATCGAAAGACGGCAAGTCGCTCATCTATGTGCTACCAATCAACGGAGGAACCCCGCGTCAAATCACCGCAGTCGGTCCATCCTACTGGCATGGCTGGTCGCCGGACGGGAAGACTTTGGCTTTCTGCGGCGAACGAAACGGTGAGTTTGATATTTATACTATTCCTGCAGCAGGAGGCGAAGAAAAACGATTGACAAACGCCCCCGGGTTGGACGACGGCCCCGATTATTCACCCGATGGCCAGTACATTTATTTTAATTCAGAGCGTACCGGGATGATGCAGATCTGGCGAATGAAGGCTGATGGGAGCGGCCAAGAACAAGTCACTTCGGACAATTATAACAACTGGTTTGCACATCCTTCACCCGACGGAAAATGGATCGTGTTTGTTTCGTTCGAAAAAGACGTGAAGGGACATCCGGCGAACAAAGACGTGATGCTTCGGATGATGCCGACAGCCGGAGGTGAAATCCAGATACTCGCGAAACTTTTCGGAGGACAAGGAACAATCAATGTCCCGTCATGGTCTCCCGATAGCAAGACAGTTGCTTTTGTGAGCTATCGATTAGTGAACCCATAACGAAATTCTCTGTTGTCATTTCTCGAGCGGGCAGCTTAGGAACTGCGTCAGTGAACATTATTTGCGGGAGCAGCTCAAAGAACAACGATAGTCTTTGCATTCGCAGAATTATGCGGTAAATTATTTTTTTTCAGATAACTCGTATTTCAAGAATCGTTCTCTTGAGTTTTGAGAAGTTTTTGCCGATAATGATAAAGGAGTGGACTGCAATTCTGCAGTCCGCTCTTTCACCGATGTCTGAGCCGGAAGTGAAAAACGTTTCTCCTTCGTTTTTTTCCCTCCGCCCTCAAACAATTTCCCTCATCCACACGCTTCGGCGGAGGGGTATCCGCAAAAGATGAACCCGATTGGCAGAATATCAAACATCAGCGGTAAACGAATATTACTTGCCGCAATTCTCCTCTTGATCACGCTGTGCGCACCATCATCCCTCTTTTCGCTCGATCCCCAAAAATCCATTGCCCAGTACGGGCAGAGTGTCTGGCTGCGTCAAAATGGTTTGCCTGCAAATGCCGTGAACGTTGCTCTTCAGACCCACGACGGTTACATTTTGTTCGGCACATCGGCGGGCCTATATCGTTTCGACGGCGTGAGTTTTACCAAAATCGCCGTCAAACCGACAAATGATCAATCCTTCGAATCGATTTCTGCATTGCTTGAGACAAAAGACAGCAGTCTTTGGATCGGCACACTATACCGCGGCCTGCGGCGCATTAAGAATGGAAAGATGTTCCATTACGGCTTGAAGGAAGGATTTTTCGATACACAAGTAAAGCATTTGCTTGAAAGCCGGGACGGACACTTGTTGATAGCCACATCGATTGGACTCTACAGGTTCGATGAAGGCAAATTCCTTCCGGTTCTGCTCACCCCGAATTTTATTACAGATATTGCGCAAGACGTGCAGGGGAGAATTTGGATCGGCTCGTATCAGGGTGTTCGAATTTTTGATGATAATCGGTTATCGCAGGTCATGAGCCTGACAACTGCGGATGGATTGCCAAACAACATCACGACATCTCTTTATGCGGATCATCTGGGCAATGTCTGGATTGGCACAGCCGATGGTTTAGCTCGCTGGAATAACGGCAAGATTACCGTTTATACTTCTCTCAACGGGTTGTCAGATAATCACATTATTACAGTCTACGGAGATCAGGACGGAAACATTTGGGTGGGAACAAACGAAGGGGGGCTTAACCGTTTTTCCGGCGGTCGATGGTCATCGTTTACAAAAAGCAATGGCCTCTCAAACAACCAAGTCCTCTCGATGGTGGAGGATTATGAAAAAAGCCTTTGGGTCTGCACATCGGACGGACTGAATCAATTCAAAGATGTTAACCTCACAACTTTCACCACTTATGACGGACTGGCCAGCGACTACATTTCAAATGTTATTGAAACAACCGACGGCGACTTGGATTTCCTTAGCTCCGAAGCGGTAAACATTACTGAAATAAAAAACGGCAAAATCTCAAAATTCGGCCTTTGGGTGGGACCTGCATACGCGGCTCAAGATGGCAGCCTGTGGGTTGGTCAAAACGGCATGCTGAACAGGATAAAAAATGACAAAATTACCCACTACGATACAACAGCGGGCCTCCCCCCTCGTTGGATTTCTGCAATTACTAAAGACGACAAAAGCTTAGTCATCTTTGAAGACCATGTTGGCATCCGCAGATTTGTCAATGGACGATTGAAACCATATTTGATGGCTAATGGAAAGCAATATCCTTCCACGGATTTTGTCCTTTGCTTTTATCCAGAACGAAAAGGTGTGTTGTGGGTTGGGATGTCGGATTCATTAGTAAAAATAGAGAACGGGAAGAGCACAAACTATACAGTAGCGAATGGTCTGGCCGGCAATTGGGTCAGCTCGATCTACGGCGACCATAATGGGAATATATGGATCGGTTGTCCTCAAGGAGGTCTAACACGCTACAGAGACGGGAAATTCACTGCATATAGTACAAAAACAGGCCTGATAGATGATGAGATCTATTGCATCTTGGGGGACGATCAAGGGGGGTTGTGGTTAAGCGGCCCGAACGGTATCGAGTTTGTTCAACTACAAGACCTTAACGATTTCGCCGAGGGACGAATAGACAAAATAAAATCAAAACTATATACCACTGTCGATGGAATGAAGACAGATCAGTGCTTCGGTAACTGGCAACCTGGCGGTTGGAAGACGCGTGACGGACGTCTCTGGTTTGCAACGAGCAAAGGGGCCGTCTTAATTAATCCCAAAGGCTTCAAGCAAAATCCGCTGAAGCCTCCTGTACTGATCGAGCAGGTTGTCATCGACCAACAAACGATTCCGATAGACCAATTTGGGAGTTTATCCCCTGGTGCCGACAAGTTGGAATTCCATTATACGGCGCTGAGCTTTCTCGTACCCGAACGCGTTCATTTCAAGTATAAACTCGAAGGATACGACAAGGAGTGGGTCGACGCAGGAACGAGGCGTGTTGCTTACTATACAAGCCTTCCCCCCAATAACTACCGATTCCGGGTGATGGCGTGCAACAATGATGGCGTGTGGAACGAAACGGGGGCCAGCTTCGCTTTTGAATTGCAACCTCACTTTTACGAAACATATTGGTTCTATGGATTCGTGTTGATTGCGCTTGGGGCAGCGGTAATGGGAGGATACCAGATGCGATTAATGCAACTCCTTAAAAGAAAGAGAGAATTGGAAACGCGCGTACAAGAAGCGACGGCCAACATTAAAATATTGGGCGGCCTTATTCCGATTTGTTCTAATTGCAAAAAAATCCGCAACGATAAAGGATATTGGGATTTGTTGGAGGGATATATCCAACAACACTCAGAGGCGAAATTCTCGCACGGTATTTGTCCTGATTGTGCAAATTTATTGTATCCCGACGTATTTCCGCTAAAAAAACCATCATGAAGTGTGCTAAGCGCCTAATACCGACGGCGCTCCTGCTCGCATTTACATTGGGCCTGCCGTCATCACTCTTCGCTCTAGACCCTCAGAAATCGATCGCCCAGTACGGGCAGAATGTCTGGCTTCGGAAAAATGGCCTGCCGGCAAATGCCGTCAATGTCGCTCTTCAAACCCATGACGGTTACATTTGGCTTGGTACGTCGGCAGGACTGTTCCGTTTTGACGGCGTGAACTTCACAAAAGTGAACCTCGACGCTGAAGAGGGAAGGACAAATGAAACGATCTCTTCACTCCTTGAATCAAAAGACAGCAGTCTCTGGATCGGCACAGGCTACAACGGACTGCGGCGCATGAAAGGTGGAAAGTTATTTCGCTACGGCTCGAAAGAAGGCTTTCAAGATACACAAGTACTAAGTCTGTTTGAAAGCCGGTCGGGGCATCTGTGGATAGGCACATCAAACGGGGCTTACATCTTAAACAACGGAAATTTTCTCCCCGTTGTGCTCAATACAAATTATATTCTCAGTATCGCAGAAGATCGAACGGGAAAAATCTGGATCGGCTCACACCGAGGCGTTCGCATCGCCGAAGATAACCCGCAACCGCACCTCAAAAACCTGACAAGTTCGGAAGGATTACCCAACGACATAACGACATGCACCTATATCGATCGTCATACTAACGTCTGGGTTGGCACGGTCGACGGGTTAGCCCGCTGGAAAGATGGTATCATGAAAGTGTATACCGCACGCGATGGTTTATCGGATAATCACGTTATGGCATTGTATGAAGACCGAGACGGGAACCTCTGGGTAGGAACAAGTAAAGGTGGGATTAACCGACTTACCAACGGAAAATGGACGAGCTTCACAAAAAATGAAGGATTGACGGACAGTCAAGTCCTTTCAATCGCTGAAGACAATGAAAGGAGCCTTTGGGTCTGCACGTCAGACGGACTGAACCAGTTCACAAATGTCAACATCACAACCTACACGACCTATGAAGGACTGGCGAACGATTATGTCTCAAGCATCGTCGAAACGCCGGATCGAAGCCTCTTCTTCCTTAGCGACCAAGGGTCAAATGCTACTCAGATAAGAGACGGCAAAATTACAAAATACGACCTTTTAATCGGCCCCGCCTATGTGGCACATGACGGGAGTCTGTGGATTAGCCAAACCGGCATGCTGAACAACATCAACAATGGGCGAATTACTCGGTACGATGCGAAGGACGGAATCCCTGTAGATTGGATCTCTGCAATTACGGAAGACGACAGCAGCTTGATCGTCCATATAGACCATACTGGAATTTTTAGATTCGTCCATGGGAAATTAAAACCGTACTTCATTGGTGGAAAGCAATATCCGTTCAAAGGATTCATCTCTTGTTTTTACCCGGAACGAACAGGTGTAATGTGGATCGGAACTGGAGATTCGTTAGTGAAAATCGAGAATGGGAAGAGCAGGAGCTATACAACTGCGGATGGTTTGGCCGGTAATTGGGTTAGTTCGATGTACGACGATCGCCAGGGAAATTTATGGATCAGTTCTCCCCAGGGGGGCCTGACTCGTTACCGAAATGGAAAATTCACGGCATATAACACAAAGGTCGGGTTATTTGCCGATGAGATCTATTGCGTTCTAGGAGACAACCAAGGGGGACTCTGGTTAAGCAGCCCAAGCGGCATTGGATATGTTCAACGGCAAGAACTCGATGATTTCGCCGATGGGAAAATAGACACACTGCATTCAAAAGTCTATGTCACCGCAGACGGAATGAAAACTGATGAGTGCTTCGGCACCTGGCAGCCTGCCGGTTGGAAAACGCACGACGGACATCTCTGGTTTGCAACAAAGAGGGGGGCTGCCATGATCGACCCGAAGGCTTTCAAACAAAATCCAAAACAGCCGCCTGTGCTGATCGAAGAGGTAGTTGTCGATCAAAAGAAAATACCGACAGAACAATTTGCCAGTTTAGCCCCCGGAGCAGACAAGTTGGAATTCCATTATACGGCACTGAGTTATCTCGTCCCCGAGCGAGTCCTTTTTAAATACAAACTCGAGGGATACGACAAAGAGTGGATTGACGCAGCAACACGGAGAGTGGCCTACTATACCGACCTTCCACCCAACAACTATCGATTTCGAGTGATGGCATGCAACAATGACGGTGTCTGGAATGAGACGGGAGCAAGCTTTGCATTCGAAATCCAACCTTACTTTTATCAAACGTATTGGTTTAGTGGATTTGTGTTGATAGCACTTGTCGCTATTGCATTTGGCGTTTACCAAATCCGCCTGATGCAGCTTTTGAAAAGAAAAAAAGAACTCGAAACACGTATACAAGAAGCAATGGCCAACATCAAAGTATTAGGCGGTCTCATTCCAATTTGTTCTAACTGCAAAAAGATCCGTGATGATAAAGGATATTGGGATTTGTTGGAAGGATACATCCAACAACACTCGGAAGCGAAATTCTCACACGGCATTTGTCCCGACTGCGCAAAATTGTTGTACCCTGATGTGTTCCCTTTAAAAAAAAATCGTGATTAATGAACACCGCTCATTGTGCGATCAATGTGATTGGGCACGATAAGAATTAACTCAATCAGATAAATCAAATGGCTCTTTCCCCTTTGTTTTGCAACCCACAATCCTATCTTTCATATTGAATCAATTTCTGGTCCGGGACTCAACTTCGAGAATAGCCTGATGTCCATACCTGCCGCCAGGAAGGTTGAAACATTTAATCCAGCCAAGAGCCTGAAGAAACAACTTTACTTCACCAACTTCCTCATCGTGCCTACAACCTGCCCATAATATCCTTCACCAAAAAGATTCAAATGATTAAAAAGATGGTATAGTTTGTACAATTCCATCCGCTTTTGCCAGCCCGAACAAAGCGGATAGACTTCGTTATATGCCGAATAAAATGAATCCTCGAAACCTCCGAACAGGAGCGTCATGGCAAGATCGGCTTCGCGATGCCCATAATAAACGGCTGGGTCGATGATTGCCGGCATTCCCCTTTTGACACAAAGAAAATTTCCCGCCCATAGGTCTCCGTGCAGCAGCGCCGGAGGCTCGCCGTCATTGGGAAGTAACTCGTCTACATGGCGGCAGAGCGCGTCAAAGCACCTGCGCAATTCGGCATTGCCATATCCGTTTTTTTCTGCCAGAAGAAATTGATACTGCAAACGGCGTGTGTAATAGAACTCTTTCCACGACGAACAGAGCGGCAGATTCTCCTGAGGCATGGAACCAATATAGTTATTTTCAAAAAAACCGAACGATGACGACACACAGCGATGAAGAGCTGCGAACTGCCTGCCGAATTCTTCAAAAAACGTTTTTCGGTTCAGTGGAGATGAAGGGGCGAGAAATTCAAGAATAAGTATCTTCTCGTCCGCATATATGACGGCAGGAACCTTAAGAGCATCCGCTGTTGCCAATTCCCGGAGCCCGTTCGCTTCCCTCGGAAACATATCCTTCTGTTGAGGCGAAACCTTTACGAAAACAATTTCTCCGTCGCTGAAGGTCGCTTTCATCGCCGTCGAAATCGACCCGCCCGTCAGAGGTGTTACAGAAGAGACAGTTTTCTTCAATGCTTGTTCAACAAGTGAACTAACCGGGTTCATGTTCAAGTTTTTTCAAAAGCCCGTCGCATGCATCTTCAAGAATATCGAGGACATATTCAAATCCCTCAGGGCCCTCATAGTATGGGTCGGGAACTTCATTCGCCGTTATCTTTTGACAGTAGTCGGTCATAAGCGAAAGCTTCCCACTGTATTGCGTTGCTCTATCCATCGATTGCAGGTCGCGAAGGTTTTCCTTGTCCATCGCAATGATCATATCGAATTTTTCAAAATCGACGGCAGGGTTGAACTTCCTCGACCGGCTGTTGAGCGGGTATCCCCGCTTACTTGCGTGGGAGCGCATTCGAGCGTCGGGAAGCACGCCGATATGGTAGCCAGCCGTTCCTGCAGAGTCCACCTCGATCGATAGTCCAACTGACTTTTTTTCCATAATGCCCTCCGCCGCAGGTGAACGGCAGATATTACCTAAACAGACGAAGAGAATCCTCTTTTCCATAACCATTGCGATATTTGAATAAAAATGATAGTTAAATAATCGACAATTTTTTACATTGTTTCAAGGACTCGATTACATATGCCGGGTGAAAATGAGAAAAAAAGTATATACCCTGCCACACCTAATTGAACGATCAATTAAACATGAAAAGGAGAACCCCAATGGAACTTGCTGAAAACAAAACTGCCGGCCGTACTTCTGGACTTCATTTATTCTGCATTGGATTCATTTTCGTGATGGCAATCTACGGAGTAGCTCCCGCGCAGACACCACTCAAAGAAAAGCCATTCGTTGTCGAGTATTATTACAAGGCGAAATGGGGGTATGCCGATGAGTTTATCCAGCTCTACAAAAAGAATCATTTTCCAGTCATGAAAAAAGAGATGGAAATGGGAAGGATTCTTCAGATTTCAGTAATTAAACCACGATACCATGCAACTGAGGATGGCCGGTGGGACTACAAGGTGACACTTGTCTGGAAAAACATTCAGGTAACGGATGACGGTTTTGATGAAGCAAGCCTGATCCGCGAAATGTATCCCGATCAAGAGACATACAAAAAAGAGGAACAGCGGCGATTTGAAATTCTACTCGGGCACTGGGATGTACCAATCGTCGATGTCGATGTAACCAAGTAGGTGGTCGAGAATGAAGAACTTTTTATTGTTATCACGATAGGAACGACAATGGAATACTTTGCCCTCATCTACTACTTGGTCGATGATTATCTTTCACGCAGGGCTGCATTTCGCGAAAAACACCTTCGCCTCGCAAAGGAAGCAAACGGCACAGGAGACTTGGTCTCGGCAGGAGCTTTCAGCGACCCTGCGGACCGGGCGCTTCTTATCTTCCACGTAAAGAACATGACGGTTATCGAGAAATTCATCCGAAATGATCCCTACGTCGAAAATGGATTGGTAACTCGATGGGAAATCCGGCCGTGGTCGGTTGTCATCGGCAGCTGACACGGCACGAATTCTATGACAGCAGTTCACCCTGAACGGGGGGCAACGGAAGCGCCCCTGCAGAAGAGTGCTTGAGCTTTTCTTCGAACGTATCGAGCTTGCGCGCCGCTTCGTCGTATTTGTTCTTCGCGTTGGTGAGATGTTTCCCAACCGTTTCAAATTCGTCGGCAAATCGCTGCAAATCCCCCTGAAGCCTCGCAAGGTTTTGAATGATCTCTTTTGCGCTTTTCTCGACTTCCATCCCCTTAAACCCCAGCGCCAGCACATGAAGTTGTGCATAAAATGTGTTCGGTGAAACGGAAAAGACGCGGCGCTGGACGCCGTAATTGTAGATATTCGTTTCGTCTTCGTAGTTGTCGTTCTTGATGATCGTTTCGTAATAGATATTCTCAGCAGGAATGTACATCAACGCAAAATCGAACGTCCCTTCATCCGGCGCGATATACTTTTGCGCGATGGCATCGATATGTTTCTTCACATCGCTGACAAACAATTTATATGAAGATTTTTTCTCGGCCTCACTCAACGCTTCCACCATCTTCCTGAAATTTTCCAATGGAAACTTCGAATCAATCGGTATAATGCCGTTCGCGGTTCTGACAATCGCATCGACGGTATTGCCGTTGCGAAAACGGTATTGGGTGGAGTACCGAAGAGGCCGGAATGACCTGTTTCAGCAAGTCTTCGAGCATCGATTCTCCAAGCCCGCCGCGCAACTTTGGCGCCTTGAGCAGCCCTTCGAGCTGGGAGACACTTACACCGAGCTGCTTCATTTCTTCCGTCGCCTGAAGCAATTGTCCCTGGCTCTTCTGCAAATCCCCGATCACTTTCGCGGCGGTGTCAAGTCTTGTGCCGATGGTATTGGTCTGCGCCGAAAGCTGCTGGTTCACCTGTTCCGTCGTTTTTTGGATCGACTGCGTTACGAGCGCGACCTGTTGATTCAAATTCTCCGACGTCGCCCGCATGCTCTGGAACATCGTATCTGTCGCAGTTTTCAGGCTCTGGGAGACCTCGCCTCTCAGCGATTCGATTTGCTGCTGCATCAAGGCCGCCGACTGGTCGTTTCCAACAGGCTGTTCTCCCTGCTTCTTGAACAGGAATACTCCAACCAGACCCGCAAGAACAACGACTAAAATAAGTGTTACAATTTCCATAGCTTAAGTCTCAGTCTCTTAACTTTGCTGATTGTTGATTGCTCATTGTTCATTGATTAATACGGTTTCGTAAAAAAGACGAGCAGGACTACGGCGAGAATCGAATACTGCAGCACCCGCGCATACAACATACTCTTTTTCTTCAATGAATTCCAGACATATGCAGTCCCCGCCATCGCCCCGATAAGGAGGATGGTCATCCCGGCAACCTCCGGAACAGAACGCGTTGCGCCGATGATGATGGCGAGACTATCTCCCTTAATAAACAATCCGTAGATGACGAGTAAATGTCCCGTATACGTCACTAACGATTCTGACCCAAGAAGGCTGACGACCGATTTTCCTGAATGCGCTGCGCGTTCCCACAACCAGAGCGTCGAAAGAATGATCAAGACAATGCCCATCCGAATAAAGAAAAACTCAGGGCTTACCGTCCAAAAATCATGCGGCGGAAAAACTTCCATTGGCTGAAGGTTTGCAATAATCGAGAGAACGACGAGCGCGATTCCCGCTGCGAACACCCTCATAAAGAATTTCCCTTCCGGCATCTTTGCCTTGAGAAGCGCAAACAGCTCCCCTGCTGCACCTCCAAACAATACGAAACTCATCCAGGGAAAGACCGGAAAAAGAGAGCCATGCAATGAATTGATGTAACTGGAAAAAGGGAGCGACAGCATGCTATCGACATCCATTGTCGACATGAAGGGACTTGCAAATGCAACAACACAGCCGGCAACGCAAAGTAGAGCCAGAAAGACGCGATGATTTCTCGCTATCACTACAAGCAAAAGCATCAATACCAGTGAGATAGCAATGCACTGAAGTACATCCACCGGCCAAAACGATGTCCATTCATCCCATCCGATAAGATAAGCGAGCTTGTTGAACGAAAAAAAAGGGAGATGCAGTGCGTAACCGACCGCCCAGATTTGAAGAATGCGACCGGCCTGTTTCCAAAAGACGCCGTTGAACGAAAGATAGTCCTTCCATTTTCGCTGTCCGACGATTGCAAAAGAATACCCTGCGACAAACAGGAACGACGGCGCCACAATCCCGTTGATGAAATTCAACACTCCGAACCACGGCTGAAATCGAATCGCAGGTATAAGGAACGTGTTCGTGACATGTGTTTCAATCATCACCAACACAGCCCAGCCGCGGAGCAGGTCGATGTAAACGTAGCGCGGCTTCGGCAGCGGTTGAGAGAGTGTCTGAGAATCCAATTGAGACATTGTGTGAATGTAAAGAGGAATGGAAAGCCGTACCATCTTTACTTGAGAGCACATACTTACCACGAAGACGCTAAATCACTTTCATCTTCTTCCCGACCGACTCAAACGCATCGAGTGCCCGGTCAATATCCTTTTTTGAAAGTGCGGCTGAAACCTGCGCACGCAGCCGGGCCTCTCCTTTCGGGACAACCGGGAACCACAAACCTTTAATATAAACTCCGGCCTTCAGCATCGCAGCGCTCATTTCCTGAGCAAGCGAAGCATCACCGAGCATGACCGGCACAATCGGATGTTCTCCGTCGGTGATTTTGAATCCGAGCGCCTTAATTTCCTTCCTGAAATACGCGGTGTTCTCGTGAAGCCGTCGGACGATCGATTTGTCTTTTGTCAGGAGATCGAATGAGGCAAGGCATGCACAAACAATAGCAGGGGGCAAGGAATTTGAAAACGTGTACGGGCGAGATTTTTGGCGGAGATACGCAATGAGTTCTTTCTTTCCGCTCACGTAACCGCCTGCCGCACCGCCGATCGCTTTTCCGAGCGTTCCCGAAAGAACGTCAACTTTGCCAAGCACGCTGAAATGCTCTGGCGTTCCTCTTCCGGATTTTCCGCACACGCCGATCGCGTGAGAATCATCGACAAAAATAATTGCGCCGTGCTTGTGCGCCACTTCAACGAGTGCATCAAGCGGCGCCAGGTCGCCTTCCATGCTGAACACGCCGTCGGTCGCAACGATGCGGAGCCGGTACCCCTTGTCCGTGTCTTCTTCGAGCAACTGGTCGAGATGTGCGGCATCCGCGTGATTATAAATTTTTTTGTCCGTCGTTTCCGGCTTGCAAAGACGCATGCCGTCGATGATGCTGGCGTGATTAAGCCTGTCCGTGTAAATAACATCCCGGTAATTTTCTATGCCAAGTTTTTCATTCACAAGGCTTGCAAAAAAACCTTCGTTCGCGGCAAAGCACGACGAGAACAAAATGGTATCTTCCGTCCCCACAAATTTTGATATCTTCTTTTCGAGTTCGAGATGAATCGTTTGCGTGCCGCAAATAAACCTGACCGATGCGACTCCGTAACCGTAGTTTTTGATCCCTTCGATGGCTGCTTTGCGGACAACAGGATGATTCGACATGCCAAGATAATTGTTCGACGCCATCATGACGACAGGTTTCCCTTTGACGATTACGACGCCCGCCTGCGCCGATTCCAGAGGCGTCTCATATTTAAAGGTATTGGCGTCGCGAATGCGCGACAGCTCTGAAGTAACAAGATCGATATAGTTCATAGGTTCAGGTCAAATTGTTTGTACTCGGAAAAGATGATTTGAACCGCAAAAGTGCGAAGGCGCCAAGAAAAGAAGTCCAAGTTAGTTCTAATTTGTTCTTCGCGTCTTGGCGCCTTTGCGGTTAAATAATTACGGTTTCAATAAAACTTTGAAGGCGTCGCCGCGCCGGATCACTTCGAATGCCTCTTCATACTTTTCCAAGGGAAACTGATGCGTAATGAATCCGGTTGCAAGGAATTTTTTCGCCAGTCCAGCTTTGAGGATTTTCTCCATCTGAATCCAGGTCTCGAAAACCCGGCGGCCGATAATACCTTTAATGGTGAGGCCTTTGAAAATTACGTCTCCTGCAAAATCAACCGGCATCGTCCCAGCCGGAAGTCCGAGGAGGGAAAATGTCCCTCCCATCCGAATCGCCTTGAACGCATCTTCGTATGCCTTGTAGCTCCCCGACATCTCGAAGACGGCGTCAACCCCGGATTGGTTCGTTTCTTTCATCACCACTGAGTGAAACCGAACGCGTTCACTCGGAAGCGCCATATCGAAACAATCGGCCGCTCCGTAGAGGCGTGCCATCCGGAAGCGACGCTCTTCCAGCTTCTCATGTGAGAACTCGCCGTGGGAAGAATCCGTGACAAATATATTTTTCGCGCCGGCGTACTTTGCCACAGCGGTGGCCATCAATCCCTGCACTCCACAGCCGAGCACGACCACATTCCGGCCTTTAACATCAACGGACATCACAGTGTGAGTCGCATTGCCGATCGCGTCCATAAAAGCAACGATCTCCAATGGAATCTCCTTTTTGTAAAACATCACAAGATTACTCGCCGGCACTTTAACGTACTCAGCGAACGCGCCGTCGTCATGGACCCCTTTGATCACCGTGTTGCGGCAAACGTGTCTTTCCCCGAGCCGGCATTGGTAGCATTTTCCGCAGGTCACGTGCATTTCCGCCGATACGTGAAAATGCTCTCCCACAATCGAAAGAAATTTTTTACTTTTTGGGAGTGTCGCTTCGGTTTCACCTCGAAGAAGTTTTTTCACCGCAGAATTTGCCTTCGCTTTCGCAAAAACGATTCCGGCAATATGCCTCCGCGCTTTCGAGCCCTGCATCGACAATGCGCCCGGAAAATTCGTGGCCGACAGTCACAGGAGAAATCAGCGCCCGCGACATTTCAACGCGGAGAGATTCCTTCGCGTTGTAAATGCCGACATCAGTGCCGCAAATAGCCCCCGCAAACACTTTAATTATCACATCATTAGGAGATTCGACCGCAGGTATCGGCTTTTCAATGAGCTGAAACCCCGTCGCCCATTCTTCTCCCTCAACCGGCTTATTTTTTGTAATCGCTTTCATGATTGATTCTTTTGCTTTTCCAAAGGCCATTTATGCAGATTTCTTCATGCGAATGCTGAAAGATCCATCCATTCCATGGACATGCGGAAACGTTTCAACATAGCCGTCCGCAGTGGCCAATGAGAGAGGAACAAACTGCGCGGCGGAGTCGATGTCGAATTCCGGATGCTGTTCCAGGAACTCTCTGATGATGCAAAAATTCTCTTCCGGCTCGGTCGTGCACGTGCTGTAGACCAGCACGCCTCCGTTCTTGACCAGTGTTGCGGCATTATTGATGAGTAGACGTTGAAGGTTGACAAGGTCGCGAATATCTTCTGCATCGCGTTTGAGCTTCACGTCGGGCTTTTTCGCGAGCACGCCGAGCCCGGAGCAAGGCGTATCGAGCAATACTTTGTCCGCCGGTTCGGTTGAAAATTCCTTGCTGTCGGCGGCAACGAATTTAGCATTGGTAATGCCGAGACGCTCGCAGCTCGATTTTACCAAATTTAACCTCGTTGAATATTTATCGACCGCGATCACTTCCCCTTTGCCGTGCAGCATCTCGCCGATAAAATTCGTCTTACCGCCGGGGGCAGCGCACATGTCGATCACCCGGTCGCCTTGCTGGACGCCGAGCAACTGACACGCGATACCGGCGCTTTCATCCTGGACGGAAAAAAATCCCTGACGAAAAAGTTCCGTCTGCGAAATATTGGAAAGGTTGGAAGTTTTCACGAAGTTGCCGAGATATTTCGATTTTTCAAAAACAACATTTTGGCTTCTCAGGAGTTCGAGAAAGTTCTCGACGGTGGTCTTCGACGTGTTAATGCGGAGTGAGAGACTCGGGCGTTCGTTGTTCGCATGCAGCAGCTTTTCCGTCTCCGCAAAACCGAAACGGTTCATCCAGCGGCGAACGACCCACACCGGATGCGAATACATCACCGCCAGGTACTGCGCGGCGTCGATGGTAACATCCGGATAATGGATGCCGTCAATATTGCGGATGATATTGCGGAGAACGGCATTGACGAGGTTTCCGGCTTTTTCCCCCCGAATGCGCTTTACAAACTCTACTGCTTCGTTCACAGCGGCGTGATGCGGAACTTTATCCAAAAACATGATCTGGTATAATGCCGCGCGAAGTGCGTTCTTGACCGTCACTTCGGCTTTCGTAAAGTTGCCGTGGAAAAAACCGTTAAGCACCCAATCCAGCTTCATCTGCCAGCGCAGGACGCCATTGACAATCTCCGTCAGCAGAGATTTATCGAGGTCGTTAATTTCCTCGGAGCGCAATTCCGCTTCCAGGAGTTTGTCGAGATAGGCATCCGCCCTCTCAACCCTGTTAAGGATTTTGACGGCGCTCCCTCGAACTCCATGAAACAATAGCTTTTTCTCTTCAACTTCCATTGTTTGTATGATCGGTCGGTCGTTATGCTGAGTGAGAGTTATGAATGCTGCACACCCCGATGACGGCGCTCTTCGTCCGTCAAATCAAAAACCTGTTTGAAGAGAGAGGTTTCGGTATCGGATAAAGTTATTGCCCGGCGGGACATAACGCGCCTGGCGGCCTCGACGGCGCGAGCGAGGTCGTACGTGGTGAACGTTTCCCCTGAAGCGCCCCAGGAAAACGACGGAACAAATCTAGGCGGAACGCCCCGGCCAAATACGTTACACGCTACTCCAACGACCGTTCCCGTGTTGAGCACTGAGTTGATCGCGGTCTTCGTATGGTCGCCGATAGTTACGCCGACAAATTGTGAGCCGCTGTCTATCAATTCACCGTTAATCATTACTTTCACGGAACCATAATTGTTTTTTAAATCGCTGTTCGTTGTCCCGGCGCCAAGATTCACCCACTCGCCGAGATACGAGTGCCCTAAAAATCCGTCGTGCTGCTTGTTGGAATACCCGTGAATAATCGACGCCTCTACCTCTCCTCCTATTTTGCACATCGGGCCGATCGTTGTATTCTCGTAAATTTTTGCCCCTGCCTTAATCATCGATCCGTCGCCGATATAGACTGGACCGATGATTGTGCTTTGCGGGAGCACCGTAACATTCTTTCCAATGTATACCGGTCCGTCTTCGGCATCAATGACGACTCCCGGTTTTACGACTGAACCGTCGCCGATAAAAATGTCCTTTTTATTAATAAGATACACACCGGCAGAAACCTTGGCCTTGACCTTCTTCCCATTTATGGCCTTCGACAAGACAGTCCAATCGGCGCGCAATTGCGTGCCGTTGTTGTTTACAAGCTCCCACGGATAGTTCATCATCTTCACGTCAACTTCTTCTCTTGTCATTCCTTCAAAGTTGTTCGCGGAGAAAACCTCCGGCACGCTGCTATTCCAGCGGGTTACCATCTCACCTGAAACGCGAGCTGCAACGACATGCAGACCGTTGAAGTAGACGGTATTAGCAACACCTTTGAGAGGAATAGTCTTGATGAATTTTTCATCGGCAATCGCCCGACCGTTAAGAAACAGATACTCTTTCGAGGAAAATTCATTCACCGTAATTTTTGGGTTCTGCAAACGCAATGAGTCCGCGAGATAGTAACGACAGTGCAGTGTAACGGGAACATCGCGGTACCATCGTTGAATTTTCTCCCGCAGAGAGAAGATGCCGCATTTCAGGTTGTAGACCGGGCGGAAGTATACGAGGGGAAGAAGCCGGGAATAATAATTATCTTCGAAGATACAAATCTGCGTTGGCATCTGCTTACACAAAGCCATCTGGTGAGAAAAGGTCTACGACCTCGTAGAGGTGCTACGGAATTATTTGCCGTCGCTGCAGTGAAAAAGTCCTTAGCGAAAAATCCGGCTGTTCAAAGATAAAAAACGGAATGTATAATTTATACATTCCGTTTGATTTTGCATCAACATAGAGAGTCCGGCCAGGTTCATGCAGCCGGTTCTGGTGTTACTACCGGTGCTTTCTTTGCATACTTTCTGTTGTACCGTTCGACACGACCCGCCGAATCAACCAATTTCTGCTTGCCAGTGTAGTATGGATGGCAATTCGAGCAAATTTCAAGGTGAATATTGCCAACGGTGGAACGGGTCTCGAACGTGTTCCCACAAATACACGTAACGATTGCACGCTTGTATTCGGGGTGAATTCCTTTTTTCATTACATCCTCCGGTATATCAAAATTTGAACTGGACTAAAGTACTGAAATCCCAGCTTATTTGCAACAGCTTTTTAAGGGGATCAATACGGCACAACAAAGCTTACTTCCTTATGCCCTACTCATCTTTTCATTAAATTCTTTCGATTTTCTCCTTGCGATGCTGAGCGCCTGCCATTGGCCGGATTTGAACATTTTCGCAATAAAGACGATCTGCCCAACATGGTAACTGATGTGCGCCATGGTCCGGTTAATAGCCTCCAGCACCGAATGCGGTTCACTCCGGATGGCGACGATTTTTCCCAGATCGCCAAGTGTTAAAGCTTCAAGAGATGAAAACAAACAGTGCCAGCTTCTTTCCCACATTTGCATCAATTGGATTCTCCCCGTCGCATCCATTTCAAATTCGCTGTCTCTGTCCCGCCATTCTTTCTCTCCGTCGGTAGTCAAAAAATCCGTCCATCGGCTGAGC
>CAWJKX010000211.1:0-11394 GCA_963843065.1 uncultured Bacteroidota bacterium | reverse complement strand
TCATTGCGCCGCCGTCCACGAAACATTCCTTCACATAAATGTCGTCGGTGTCGATCCGGCCTGCATCGTCTTTGTTCTGAAGGTTCGAGATGGCCGACCGCAGAACTTTCTCCGCCGTCTTCGACGCATGCTTCGGAGAGAAATGAAGGATGTTCAGCGCTTCGCCGACCGACTTCCCGCGGATCAAATCAACCACGAGCCGCATCTTGCGCGGCGACGTTCCGATGTACCTGTTAATTGCTTTTGCTTCCATGAAAAACTCCAGAATCTGTACGCTAATAGTCTTATTCAGCCGGTGTTGTCGTTGTCGCTTCCGTCCTTAAACCGGGGTGCGCCCGGAAAATTCTTGTCGGCGCGAATTCGCCGAGCTTGTGTCCGACCATCGATTCCTGAATATACACCGGGATAAATTTGTTCCCGTTGTGCACGGCAAACGTGTGGCCGACAAAATCAGGCGCGATGGTCGATGAACGCGACCACGTCTTGATTACCTGTTTCCTGTTGCTTTTGTTCAGCGCTTCGACTTTTGCCTGCAACTTGGCATCGATGAACGGTCCTTTTTTTACTGATCGACTCATAGGCTTCTACTCTTTACTTGCGGCGTTTAACAATGTATTGACTGGACGTTTTTTTCTTCTTGCGCGTTTTTAATCCTTTGGACTTCTGGCCCCACGGGCTGACCGGATGGCCGCCTCCCGAAGTTTTGCCTTCACCGCCGCCCATCGGATGGTCGACCGGGTTCATGGCGACGCCGCGGACGTGTGAACGGATTCCGAGCCAGCGCGAGCGTCCAGCTTTTCCGACGCTGATCTTTTCATGGTCGATATTGCCGAGCATCCCGATCGTTGCATAACATCCGCTGCGGATGTTACGAACCTCACCCGAGGGAAGCTTGAGAAGAACGAAATCCCCCTCTTTCGCCTGTACGACCGCAAAGTTACCCGCACTTCGAGCGATTTGTCCCCCTTTGCCTTCACGCATTTCGATATTGTGTATTTGCGTGTTGACGGGAATAGCTTTTAACGGCATCGCGTTCCCCATCTTAATTTCCACTTCATTTCCCGCGACAATCTGGTCATTCACCTTTAGACCTTCCGGAGCGAGGATGTAGCGTTTCTCGCCGTCGGCATATTGCACCAGCGCAATGCGTGTGGCACGATTTGGGTCATACTGAATCGACATCACTTTCGCCGAAATGTCTCTCTTGTCTCTCTTGAAATCGATGATGCGGTATCTGCGTTTATGCCCTCCGCCGCGATGTCGCGACGTGACACGTCCGTAACTGTTCCGCCCGCCGGATTTCTTGATCGGTCCGAGGAGCGATTTTTCAGGAGTCGACTTCGTAATTTCTTCGAAGGTCGAGATCGTATAGTATCGCGTCGCTGCGGTTGTCGGTTTTAATTTTCGTAATGCCATAACTCTGCTTTCGGTGCTTGTTGCTGTTACACGTTTTCGAAGAAGTCAATCTTCTGGTCTTGCTTCAGCGTCACAATTGCTTTTTTGAAGTCCGCCCGTTTGCCGGGAATTCGTCCCCGCTTTGTCATCTGCGCTTTGTGTTTTCCTTTTGAACGGATCGTCCGAATACTCACGACGGTAACATTGAATTTTTTCTCGATGGCGCGAGCGATGTCGATCTTGTTTGCGTTGATGTCCACTTCAAATGCGTACTGGCGTTTTTCCGCAAGCGCAGTCATCTTCTCGGTGATCAGGGGTCGTTTTAAAATTGCACTCATCGGTAGCTCGTCTTAATTGGAAAACGTTTTCTGAAGAATATCGACCGCACTCTTTTGCATGACAAGCACGGCACTGTCCACAATTTCATACGTCGAAGCCTTGGCGGCTTCGAGGATGTTGAGCTTCGGGATGTTCCGGCCGGATTTTAAGACGTTGTCGTCTTTTTTCGGAACGAGAAATAGATACCTTCTTCGACGCGACCTGAAGCGCCTTCAGCACTCCAGCGAGTTCCTTCGTCTTCGGCGCATCGAAACTGAAATCCTCCACAACAACGATGCTTGATTCCTTTGCTTTATACGCCAGCGCCGACTTCCGCGCGATGCGTTTGACTTTTGCACGGCAGCTTCACTTCGTAGTCATGCGGATGGGGGCCGAACACGGTTCCGCCTCCCGCCATCAGCGGTGAGCGGCTTGTTCCCTGACGGGCGCGTCCTGTTTTCTTCTGTGCGAACGGTTTCTTTCCGCCGCCGCGGACATCGCCGCGTTCTTTCGTTTGATGCGTTCCCTGCCGCTGGTTCGCCATGTACGAGCGGACCGCCATATAAATCGCATGATCGTTCGGCGTCACTTCGAAGATCTCGGGCGCAAGCGTCACCGTCTCGCCGGACTTCGTTCCATCTTTCTTTAGCACATCAACTTTCATTATCGTTGTACTTTCTTTTTCGACGTCGTTTGAAGTTTACTTCGTAATCTCAACGTAGGTATTGATTGCACCGGGAACCGAGCCTTTTACGAGAATGAGATTCGACTCGAGGATCACCTGAACAACGGTCAAGTTTTTCACCGTTATATTTTTGAAGCCCATCCTCCCGGCCATGCGCATTCCTTTGAATACCCTCGACGGATACGACGAAGAACCGATGGAGCCCGGCGCGCGGACGCGGTCGGACTGTCCGTGTGTCGTCATTCCAACGCCGGAAAAATGATGCCGGCGGACAACGCCCTGAAATCCCTTGCCCTTGGATTTTGCTGTGACGGAGACTTTATCGCCTTTCGTGAAGAGGTCGACTTTCACTTCTTTTCCGATCGTGATATCGCTCGCTTTAAAATCGCGGAATTCCTTCAGCAGACGCAGCGCTTTCACGTTCGCTTTTGCAAAGTGACCTTTCGCAGGCTTGTTGACAAGGCGGTCCGGCTTTTCATCAAAACCGAGCTGGACGGCCTCGTAACCGTCTTTTTCCTTTGTTCGAATCTGCGTTACATAACATGGGCCTGCTTCGATAACAGTGCACGGAATCGAAACTCCGTTATCATCGAAGATGCTTGTCATGCCGACTTTTTTTCCTAATATGCCACTCACTGTATAAACTCCTTCGGTATCTGCACTTTTTGAGAAACCGGTTAGCCAAAAATCTTTTTCTGACTGACGGCCCGTTCACGGGAGGCCGTCGGTTGCACTCCTCGTCAAACGCTACACTTTTATTTCAACATCGACGCCAGCGGGAAGGTCGAGCTTCATTAACGCATCGACTGTTTTCGTGCCGGATGTGAGAATATCGATGAGGCGCTTGTGGGCGCGTGTTTCGAATTGTTCACGCGATTTCTTGTCGACGTGCGGCGACCGCAGCACGGTATAGAGCGTGCGCTTCGTCGGCAGCGGAATCGGTCCGGAAACAACCGCACCGGTTGACTTCACTGTCTTGATAATCTTCTCAGCCGATTTATCGATCAGGTTATGATCGTACGATTTTAATTTGATGCGAATTTTTTGACCAGCCACGTGGAACTCCGTGCGAGAAGCGTCCCGCTACAGCGGGACGCTCTCAAAAGTTAAACAGCTTTTATTCGATGATCTTTGTGACAACGCCGGATCCGACGGTACGTCCGCCTTCACGAATAGCGAAACGCAATTTCTCTTCCATTGCTATCGTTGAGATCAGTTCGATCTGCATGTTGTCGACGTTATCGCCCGGCATAACCATTTCCACTCCTTGCGGCAGCGTAACAACGCCCGTCACATCCGTTGTGCGGAAGTAGAACTGCGGCCGGTATCCGTTCAAGAACGGTGTGTGGCGTCCGCCTTCTTCTTTCTTCAACACGTACACCTGCGCGTTGAACTTTTTGTGCGGAGTGATGGATCCAGGTTTCGCGATAACCATACCACGTTCGAGGTCGTCTTTTTCAATTCCGCGCAGCAGAAGTCCCGCGTTGTCGCCCGCAACGACTTCCTCAAGTTCCTTCCTGAACATTTCAGCGCCGGTGATAACCGTCTTCTTATGCTGGCCGAGTCCGATGACTTCAACTTCGTCGCCAACTTTTGCGCGTCCGCGGTCGACGCGTCCCGTGCCGACAGTACCGCGGCCGGTGATTGAGAAAACGTCTTCAACCGGCATCAAAAACGGCTTATCGATATCGCGCTGCGGAAGAGGAATATACGAGTCGATGGCATCCATCAGATCCATAATGCACTTGAATGCCGGATCATCTGGCTTTGCACATCCGGCCGCAACGCGGCTTCCATCGCCTTCAATGCTGAGCCGCGAATGATCGGGATCTCATCGCCCGGAAATTCATTCGCCTTCAACAAGTCGCGCATTTCCATCTCGACGAGGTCGAGCAACTCGGGGTCGTCGACGGCGTCAACTTTGTTCAAGAAGACGATGATACGGGGCACGCCGACTTGACGGGCAAGAATAATGTGCTCGCGTGTCTGGGGCATCGGTCCATCCGTTCCCGCAACGACAACTATGGCTCCGTCCATTTGTGCGGCACCGGTGATCATGTTCTTCACATAGTCGGCATGGCCGGGGCAGTCGACGTGCGCGTAGTGACGCTTTTCAGTCGAATACTCCACGTGTGCCGTAGCAATGGTTATACCGCGCGCTTTTTCTTCCGGCGCATTATCAATGCTGTCGAACGTTCGAATCTGTGAAAGGCCTTTTTTTGCTAAGACCATAGTAATCGCGGCGGTCAAGGTTGTCTTGCCGTGGTCAACGTGGCCAATTGTTCCGACGTTCACATGCGGCTTGCTGCGGTCAAATTTTTCTTTTGCCATGAGGATGTCTCCTTACGTAATTGTGAACAAGGTGTTTTTAATCTCAGTCGATAATCAGGCAGTAACGGCTTCTTTGCCCTTTACTTTTTCGATAATTTGTTCGGAAATCGATTTCGGCGTTTCGTCGTAGTGTGAAAACTGCATTGTATAGAGCGCGCGCCCCTGCGTCATCGATCGCATCGTCGTTGCGTAGCCGAACATCTCCGACAACGGCACGGTCGCCTTGACAACATGAGCATCTTTGCGTGGAGTGATTCCTTCGATTTTTCCGCGCCGTGAATTCAAATCTCCCATCACATCGCCGAGGTATTCTTCAGGTGTAACAACTTCAACCGCCATAATCGGTTCGAGGATGACGGGGTTTGCTTTTTTGGCTCCTGCTTGAAACGCGATAGAACCTGCAATCTTGAATGCCATTTCAGACGAATCGACGTCGTGGTACGAACCGTCGAACAGCTTCACTTTCACATCTTCAACCGGATAGCCTGCGAGAATGCCGTTCTTCATCGCTTCCTGAATGCCAACAGATACCGGTTTAATGAACTCCCGCGGCACAGTTCCGCCGACAATCGCATCTTCAAACTCGTAGCCTTTACCTTTTTCGTTCGGCTCGAGTTCGATCCAGACGTGGCCAAACTGTCCCTTGCCGCCGGATTGACGGATGAACTTGCCCTCGGCCTGGACTTTCTTGCGGATCGTCTCTTTATACGCAACCTGAGGACGGCCGACGTTGGCTTCAACTTTAAATTCGCGTTTCATGCGGTCGACAATAATTTCGAGATGGAGTTCGCCCATCCCGCCGATAATCGTCTGACCTGTTTCTTCGTTGGTCGACACGCGAAATGTCGGGTCTTCTTCCGAGAGCTTCTGCATCGCCTCGCCCATCTTCTCCTGATCGGCCTTTGTTTTCGGCTCGATCGCCTGATGAATGACAGGCTCCGGAAATATCATCTTCTCTAGTATGATCGGATCGTCTTCATCGCAGAGCGTATCGCCCGTGCGCGTATTCTTGAATCCGATAGCGGCAAGAATATCGCCGGAAAATCCCTCATCGACATCCTCGCGATGGTTGGCGTGCATACGAAGAACACGTCCAAGACGCTCCTTCCGGTCGCTGCTCGAATTGTAAAGGTACGACCCTGCTTTCACACTTCCCGTATAAATGCGGAAATACGTCAGCCTTCCTACGAACGGATCGGTCATAATCTTGAAAGCAAGCGCAGTGAACTTTTCATCATCGGCTACCTTGCGCACAATGACGTCTTTGAGATTCGGATGATGGCCCGAAATTTCTCCTTTGTTGACGTCGAGGGGCGAGGGAAGGAAATCGACGACGGCATCGAGCAGCATTTGGACGCCTTTGTTCTTGAACGAGGAACCGCACAGGACAGGAACAATGCTCGTCTTTAAACAGGCCCTGCGCAGGACTGCAATAATTTCATTTGGAGTGATCTCTTTGCCTTCGAGGTATTTCTCGAGAAGCGAATCATCTTCATCCGAGACAGCTTCCAACATTTTCGTGCGATATTCTGCTGCAAGCTTCAGAAGGTCATGCGGAATGGGGATATCGTCCCATGTCATGCCGTTGGATTCTTCATGGAAAATGCGGGCCTTCATCGAAATCAAATCGATAATGCCGGTGAAGATGTCTCCCTCGCCGACGGGCAAATGAATAGGCACGGCATTTGCGCCGAGCCGGTCTTTCATCATTTGCACTGCACCTAAGAAATCCGCGCCAACGCGATCCATTTTATTGACAAATGCGATTCGGGGAACGCCGTACTTGTCAGCTTGCCGCCACACGGTTTCGGACTGCGGCTCGACTCCTCCAACCGAACAGAACAAAGCGACAGCCCCGTCGAGGACGCGCAGCGAGCGCTCAACTTCGATCGTGAAATCGACATGCCCGGGCGTATCAATAATATTAATGTAATGGTCTCTCCAAAAACAGGTCGTTGCAGCAGAGGTAATGGTAATGCCCCGCTCTTTTTCCTGCTCCATCCAATCCATCGTTGCCGCGCCGTCGTGCACTTCGCCCATACGATGCAGTACGCCCGTGTAGTACAGGATGCGCTCGGTCGTTGTGGTCTTACCCGCATCGATATGCGCCATAATTCCTATGTTACGTGTTCGCTCGAGCGAATATTTTCTGGGCATGTCACTCCAAAAATCCTGAAAGGCAGAGAGTACTTCTATGTCAGTGTGAACGCTGCAACGCGGGTTACCGCATTATCTTACCACTTGAAATGCGCAAAAGCCTTATTTGCTTCAGCCATACGGTGCGTGTCTTCTTTTTTCTTAACGGCATTACCTTCGCCGTTCGCAGCCGCCATAAACTCTGAAGCAAGCTTTAACGACATTGCTTTATCCGAACGTTCCTTCGAGTAGTTGATAAGCCAGCGGATAGCAAGAGCGGTTCGCCGTTCGGGACGAACTTCTGTAGGTACTTGATAGGTCGCCCCGCCAACTCGTCGTGCTCGCACTTCGATGACAGGGGCAACATTGTTTACAGCTTTTTTGAAAACATCAATAGCATTAGTTTTGGTCCGATCACCTATTACTTCAAGTGCATCGTAGAAAATCGATTGGGCGACATTCTTTTTACCCTGCTTCATAATGTTATTGATGAAACGAGCCACCAAGGGATCGTTGAATTTCGGGTCATTGAGAATTGATCTTTTTTCTGCTCTTTTTTTTCTCATGAGGCAATTACTTCGGGCGTTTAGCGCCGTACTTTGACCTTCCTTGTTTTCGCTCGTTCACCCCTGCGGTATCGAGCGTTCCTCGAATAATATGGTATCTGACACCGGGCAGATCTTTCACTCTCCCGCCTCGAATCATTACTATAGAGTGCTCCTGCAGATTATGCCCTTCGCCGGGAATGTAGGCCGTAACTTCAATACCGTTTGTTAATCGAACACGGGCGACTTTGCGCAACGCCGAATTAGGCTTCTTGGGAGTTGTTGTGTATACCCTGGTGCACACACCCCTCTTTTGCGGATTACCGGCAAGCGCAGGCGCTTTGCTCTTAAACAAAATGCTTCTGCGGCCTAATCGGACTAACTGATTTATCGTTGGCAAAAATTCACTCCGGAATAACTGTGACTGGCCATCTTGAAAAAATTTAGCTTATCAATATACAAAAATGTCGAAAACAAGTCAAGATTTTTCTGTGGTAAATTCGGCCTCCCCCGTTTCCGGTCTCAGCCGGTTACACTACCGTTTTGCTCCTCTTGCGAGTTTTCTTTACGACGACTACTTCCTCTTCCCCGTTCGCCGGTTCCGGCTCCTCGGCGGGTTTTTCAGAGACGACAGGAGTCTCTTTCGACGTCACGAGGACATCTCTGAATTTCTTCAACCCCGTCCCGGCAGGAATAAGATGGCCCATGATGACATTTTCTTTTAAGCCAAGCAAGTAGTCGACTTTTCCCTCGATCGCAGCATCGGTCAAAACCTTTGTGGTTTCCTGGAACGCCGCCGCCGCAATAAAGCTGTCGGTCGAAAGAGAGGCGGCGGTGATACCGAGTAGAATCGGCTCGGACATCGCGGGCTCCGCGTCCCTGAACTCAGCGACCTTCTTTGTCTTCTTCTTCAATTCAGTGTTGCTTTCTTTCGCCTTCTTCTTTTCCACAACGGTCAGATTCTTAAACTTTGAATCGCCTTTGCTTTCGATGTAGACCATTCCTTGAAGCCGCGCGTTTTCCTCGGCGAATTTCACTTTATCGATGTAGTCTCCTTCGAGGAAACGAGTGTCGCCCGAATCGCTGATACGGACCTTCTGCATCATTTGCCGGACGATTGTTTCAATATGCTTGTCATTGATTTTCACTCCCTGCATTCTGTAGACTTCCTGGATTTCATTCACAAGATATTCCTGCACTGCACTCGTTCCTTTGATGCGCAAAATATCGTGCGGGTCGATCGCGCCGTCGGAGATACGTTCACCTGCCCGGATAACGTCGTTTTCCTGCACAAGAATGTGCTTGCCGTGCGGGATAAGGTACGTCTTGTGGTCCTGTTTGTCGTGGCTTTCAACAATAACTTCCCGCGATCCGCGTTTCTGTCCCCCAAAACGGACAACGCCGTCGATCTCGCCCACGATTGCCGGATCGGCCGGAGAGCGTGCTTCAAAAAGTTCCGTCACTCTCGGCAGGCCGCCCGTGATGTCGCGAGTTTTACCGCTGTCGCGGGGAATTTTCACAAGAACGGTTCCGGCAGCAATTTCCTCTCCATCGTCAACCATCATGTGTGCACGTGTCGGAATAATGTAGTTCGCAATTTTTGCTCCCCCCTTATTCGCGACAAGAATAGAAGGACTCAGTGTCCGGTCGCGGGAATCAATAACAACCTTTTGAATGTGCCCTGTCTGTTCGTCCGGTTCTTCGCGGTACGTGGCGTCTTCTTTTAAGTCCTGGTACTTTATAACACCGGAATGTTCAGAAATGATGACCGCATTGTAGGGATCCCACTCGTAAATCAGTTCGCCCTTTGTAACTTTTGAACCGTCTTTCATCTGAAGGACTGCGCCGTACGGGATGTCGTACTTTGTCAGAATGCGGTTATCATCGTCAAGAACATTGACAACGCCGCTTCTGCCGAGCGAAAGAATTTTAGACCCTTCTTCAGTCTTTACCGTAATCGACTTTAAACCGTCGTACTTTACATGACCGTCGAATTTCGACACAATCTGCGATTGGGCCGCGATCAAACTTGCCGTTCCTCCGGTGTGGAATGTCCGGAGCGTCAGCTGCGTTCCCGGCTCGCCGATTGACTGAGCGGCAACCGTTCCGACAGTTTCGCCAACCTCGACGAGCTTAGCAGTGGTCAGATTTCTGCCGTAGCATTTCGCACACACGCCGCGTTTTGCCTCGCACGTAAGCACCGAACGGATTTCAACTTGTTCGATCGACGTTTCGGAAATCGCCTGGGCAATGTCCTCGTCTATAATATTGCCGGATTTCACTATTACTTTTTGCGTTAGCGGATCAATAACATCGTGCACGGCAACCCTGCCGAGTATTCTCTCCGACAACGGTTCTTTAACATCTTCGCCTTCTTTCAAGGCGCCGGTCAAAACGCCGCGGATAGCTCCGCAATCTTCGATCGACACGATCGCATCCTGCGCAACATCGACAAGGCGACGGGTCAAGTATCCTGCATCGGCGGTCTTTAACGCTGTATCGGCAAGCCCTTTTCGCGCGCCGTGCGTCGAGATAAAATATTCGAGGATCGAAAGGCCCTCGCGGAAATTCGCAATGATCGGATTCTCGATCAACTCGCCGGTGGCACCGGAAAGGGATTTCTGCGGCTTTGCCATCAAGCCTCTCATGCCTGCCAGCTGACGCACTTGCTCTTTCGAACCGCGCGCACCGGAATCGATCATCATATAGAGTGAATTGAATCCTTCGCGCGAATGCTGGAGTGAATCGAACAGCTTCTCGGCAACCCTGCTCGTCGTGCGGGTCCAAATATCGATCACTTTATTGTACCGCTCGCCGTTTGTGATGAATCCATTTTGATACTGCCGCTCGACAGAATCGACATCTTTGAGCGACTTATTGATCATCTCCTCTTTCTCTTTTGGGATCGCGACGTCGGCAACGCTGACGGAGAGTCCTCCCTTTCGTTGCGTACATAAAGCCGAGAGTTTTGAGCTCGTCGAGAAATTGTGCTGTCCTGAGATTGCCGCATTTGCGGAACGTCGTTGCAATAATTTGCACTAACCGTTTCTTGTTCAGAAGTTCATTAACAAACCCGATTTCACTCGGGACAATTCTGCTGAACAGAACACGTCCGGTTGTCGTTTCGACCATTTTACGGTCGATCCGAACTTTAATGCGCGCATGGAGCGATATTTTATTTTCGTTGTAGGCGATAATGACTTCTTCCGGCGATGAAAACATTTTCCCTTCGCCTGCGTCTCCCGTCCTCGACTTCGTAAGGTAGTAGCATCCGAGAACCTGGTCCTGTGTCGGCGTCACGATCGGGGCGCCGCTCGCCGGAGACAGTATATTATGGCTGGACAACATAAGAACGCGCGCTTCCAGCTGCGCATCGTACGAAAGCGGAATGTGCACCGCCATCTGGTCGCCGTCGAAGTCGGCGTTGAATGCTGTACATACCATCGGATGAATGCGTAATGCTTTTCCTTCAACAAGCACCGGCTGGAACGCCTGGATGCCGAGCCTGTGAAGAGTCGGGGCGCGGTTCAAGAGTACCGGATGGCCGTCGATGATATTCTCGAGAATTTCCCAAATCTCCTGTCCCTTCCGGTCCACCATTTTCTTTGCGCTCTTCACCGTTTTCGCCATGCCGCGCTCGATGAGTTTGCGGATGATGAACGGCTTGAACAATTCGACCGCCATATCTTTTGGAAGTCCGCACTGGTGCAGCTGCAATTCCGGGCCGACGACGATGACGGAACGTCCGGAATAATCAACGCGCTTACCGAGCAAGTTTTGACGGAACCGTCCCTGCTTTCCTTTCAACATATCGGAAAGTGATTTCAACGCACGGTTGTTGTCGCTGCGCACTGCATTCACGCGCCGCGAATTGTCGAAGAGCGAATCGACCGCTTCCTGCAACATGCGCTTTTCGTTGCGAAGGATGACTTCCGGAGCTTTAATGTCGATCAGTCTTTTTAAGCGGTTGTTGCGGATGATAAC
>CAWJKX010000210.1:0-11444 GCA_963843065.1 uncultured Bacteroidota bacterium | reverse complement strand
TGACACTTGCCGTCGATTTGAAGGAGCACAGACATCGGCGAGCTGATGACCGCTTCCGTCCCCATCAGTGCGTACGTTTTGCTTATGTTCTTAATGTTGATGACGTTCACTATACCTTGCCAATGATGTTAGGTTCCTCTTTCTTCACCATGCCGAAGCGTTTCACGGTGTTGTCGATTTTTATTGTCGATCCATCCTCCAGTACCCGATTGATTGCCTTATAGGTTCCCGAAACAATGTGCTGGCAGTGCCGATTCAAAGCGTCACGACCAGGACTCCGAAAACGAAAGAGACGGGGAAAACGGATTCTACTTCAAAAGGACAAAAAACTGACGTCGCGAGCGCAGATGTGAAGAATAACCAGGCAAACATGCTAGAGAAGCCCATTGAGGTTGTTTTTGTTGTCGACAATGGGAAGGTCAGACAGGTTGCTGTGAAACGCGGCATCAGCGACGAAACAACGGTTGAAATTATCAGTGGATTGTCGGAGAGCGATGAAGTGGTTTCGGGAACCTATAAGGCAATCAATCGGGATCTGGAGGATGGATCGACAATAAAAATCGACAACACCGTGAAACGCTTCGGCATGGTGAAGAAAGAAGGAACCTAACATCATTGGCAAGGATTCTCTTATGAACGTCATCAACATTAAGAACATCAGCAAAACGTACGTGATGGGGACGGAAGCGGTGCATGCGCTTCACGATGTCTCTCTTCAAATCGACCGCGGAGAATATGTCGCGATTATGGGGCCGTCTGGTTCCGGCAAATCGACGCTCATGAATATTTTAGGTTGTCTCGATACGCCCTCGACGGGGCTCTACGAATTTAACGGCGTCAACGTCAGCGAAATGAACGATAACGAACTTGCCAAAATCCGCAATAAAGAAATCGGCTTTGTTTTTCAAACGTTCAACCTTATTCCTCGCTCGGATGCGCTTCATAATGTTGAGCTGCCGTTGATCTACGGAGGTGTTAATGCCCATGAACGCAAACGTTTGGCTGCCGAGTCTCTTCAGCATGTGAATCTTGCCGACAGAATGCACCACAGGCCGAACGAGCTTTCCGGCGGACAGCGCCAGCGCGTTGCGATTGCCCGCGCACTCGTGACGAAACCATCCATTATCCTTGCGGATGAACCGACAGGAAATCTAGATACGAAGACCGGCGAAGAGATTATGGCATTGCTTGAAGAACTTCATCATAACGGCAACACCATTATTCTTGTTACCCACGAAGAGTATATTGCCGAGCACGCCAACCGGATCATCCGTATCCGCGATGGAATGGTTGAAAGGGACGAAATGGTGCAGAAGCGCATTGTTCCGAAGTTGGCGTGATTGATATAGCCCGAGTGGATTGTTACCTTAAGAACAACGTTTCATCATTGTAGAAATTTGAGACGAAGAATTCTATGGGCATGAGAATTACAGATTTTGCGTACGAACTGAAAGAAGGATTGGCAATATCCTTCCAGGCGATTCGTGCGAATAAGATGCGTTCCGTTCTTACGACACTCGGGATTGTGATTGGAATTGTGTCGGTGACATTGATGGGGACTGCAATCGAGGGACTGAGCCGTGGGTTCAATGACAGCATTTCAAAAATCGGAGCGGATGTGCTGTACGTGCAAAAGTGGCCCTGGTTTGCAGGCGAGGATTGGTGGAAATACCGGAACAGGAAGGACGTGAAGTTTCCGGAATATGAAGCGGTTGAACGTCATGCGACGCTGATCAAAGCTGTCACTCCGATTTGCTGGACACAAGGGACGGTGAAGTACAAGAACCAGAGCTCGGATGGGGTGCTCACCCTAGGCGCTAACGATCAGTATTTGGAGACATCTGGAATCAATATGGACTTGGGGAGGTTTTTCAACCAAGCGGAGTCGGACGGCGGAAGGCCGGTATGCGTTCTCGGGTCTGAAGTTGCGGATAATCTTTTTCCAAACGAGACTCCTCTCGGAAAGACTATCAGGATTGGAACGGCGACCTTTCGCGTTATCGGCGTTGTTGAAAAACAGGGGAGCCTTTTCGGACTCGAGAGCCTTGACAATCGAATCGTCATTCCTATTGAATCATTTTTCCGCAAGTTCGGCGCGAATCGCGGTATTCAAATCAACGTGAAGGCCGTCGATATCAACAACATCGACGATACCAAAGAAGAACTTCGCGGCATTCTTCGCAAAGCGCGTCATGTTCCGCCAAAGGCGGAAGATGACTTTGCCATCAATCAGCAAGAAATGTTTGTTCAGACGTTTAACGCTATCGGTGTGGTTGTCGCCGGAATCGGATTGTTCATTACAGCCCTCTCGTTGTTTGTCGGCGCCATCGGCATCATGAATATCATGTTTGTCTCCGTCACTGAGCGGACGAAGGAGATTGGAATTCGGAAAGCAATCGGCGCGAAGCGCAGCACGATATTGCTGCAGTTTCTGATTGAATCAGCTGCCCTTTCCCTGATGGGCGGAATTTTCGGCATCATTATTTCATATCCTTTGAGCTTGCTCATCAATCAAATTATGCCGACTTCGATGCCGCTCATCGTTGTCGCTATCGCTATCCTTATTTCACTCATCGTCGGTGTTGTGTCAGGTTTCCTTCCTGCGAACAGGGCATCGAAATTGGACCCGGTGGAAGCGTTGCGGTACGAATGACAATTAAGAATTATGAATTAAGAATTATGAGTTGAGAAAAGACGCGAAAACTCATAACGTGTTTTTTTTATCGTTTATCTCTTGTTTCTTAAAGGATTATGCAGCTTCAAGAAAGTTTTATAATGGCGATCAACGCCATCCGCGTGAACAAGCTTCGCTCGTCGTTGACGTTGCTCGGCATCAGTGTCGGAGTCTTTTCCATTATTGGTGTGATGACTGCGATGGGGGTGTTGCAGAACGCGATTGACACGGGCCTCAGCGGTTTGGGAACAAATACGTTTCAAATTCAGAAATTCCCCGCCGGTTTCTACAATGGACCTCGCGACCGGTTTCGGAACCGGAAGGATATAACAATCGACCAAGGAGAAATCTTTGCCGAGCGGATGACGCAGGCGAAGTATGTCGGCCTTGAATCGTGGTTTGGGATCAAGCAGGTGTTCCACAACAACGACAAAACGAATCCCAATGTTAGCATGGTCGGTGAAACGGTCGAAGGTTTTCCAACAAATAACTGGACGCTCAAAGACGGAAGAGCGTTCACTAATCAAGAAGTTGAATACGGAGATTTTGTCTGTGTTTTAGGTAACGGGTTAGTTGAAAAATTGTTCGAACGGGGTTCACCGATTGGCGAAGAAATCAGAATCGACGGGAATAAATATAAAGTTATCGGGACGATTGAATCGAAAGGTTCTTTCCTTGGCGGAAATCAGGACAATTATGTTGCCATACCGATAACCACTGCAATGAACCTCTACGGCAGACAACGGTCGATCAACATCATGGTCCAAACGCGGGACCAGGAAAGCTATAACGATGTCATCGAGCTCTCGACGTCGATACTCCGAACGATTCGCCATGTTGCGCCCGGGGCAGAAGACGACTTTGCTATTTATTCCAACGACACGCTTATCAAACAGTTCAACGACCTCACTTTCATGGTGAGAATCGGAACCCTCGGCATCGCCTGTATCGCGCTGCTTGCGGCCGGCATTGGAATCATGAACATTATGCTTGTTTCGGTAACGGAGCGGACGAAAGAAATCGGTATTCGCAAAGCGCTTGGCGCTACGAAAATGAACGTGCTCTCCCAATTTTTAAGCGAATCAGTCGTGTTTAGTCAGATTGGCGGGATCATCGGAATTATTACGGGGTCAATTCTTGGGAATATCGTCGCGGTCTTAACAAGCGCACCTGCAATACTTCCTTGGAACAGCACAGTCGCGATACTTTCGACGCCGTTCATGAACTTCTCTGCACTCGGATTGAATTTTGTAGCACTCATCTTTTGCTCGTTCATCGGCATCGTTTTCGGCGTCTACCCTGCATGGAAAGCGGCAAACCTAGACCCGATCGAATCTCTCCGGTACGAGTAAGATATTTACGATTTTCAATTTGCAAATTACAATTGGCAACGGCAGAGACCATGATCAGTGCAATCAAAAATTGCAAATTGGAAATTGAAAATCGTCCATCATTTTACTAATCCTTCCTTGATTTCCTCCGACAATTTTGGCAGTTCATCATACTGCTTCGTGAGAGCGTCGTATTTGTCGAAGAAATCTCCAACCCCTTTTGCTATCGTCTCCGTTAAGGCATTTCTTCCCATCTTTGTGTCGATCGCGAATGCCATGAGCAAGCCGGCAGCAGCGCCGTAATTCCTTTCGAATGACCCGGAAAGATTTGCGTTCATCAGTAATTCCCGCGCTCGTGAATCGGTAATGGTTGGAGACTGAAGCTCCCGCATCGCGTTATTCAACAGAAGAACTGCGTCCTTCGCCTGGTTGAAAATGTACGGCGGAAGAGAGCTCCCCGTTCGTTCTTGAAAAGAAATGCGGTACGCGATGCCTTCGTTTTGCACCAACTCGGCAAGGGACCAGAAGGTTCCCCTGCGTGAATTGATTTCTTTCCATACCGGAGAAGAGGATTGATAGACCGCGAAGACGGCGTGGAACGTCTCATGAGCGAGCGTACTCAGCGTTTCGATGAATTGTACGTTTGTTGGCATACTATTTCCGATCAGCCGCTGCAGATTTACGACGATGACCGGTTCGCCTGCATTTTCGCCGACGAAGATCGGCGTGTTGCCTTGCCACACAACCCGGCGAACAAATGCCGCGGCATTCTCATTTCCAAACGCAACAACGTAAACGGAAAGGGTGGCAGAAATTCTGGCATCGGACGGAAAGAATTGCTCCACGGTTGCAACAACGCGCCGGTCGAGCTCCCCCTTTTTTACTTCGGCGAGGAGCGCTTTAATCTCGGTGAGGTGGATGCGTGTCGGCACGAACCCAAAGATATCGTCCGGACTTTTGGAATTGTCGCGGAGGAGCTCAAGTTCGCGCTGAAATGTACCCGGGGGAAGCTGCTTTCGCGCCAGTACTATGCTTGTGGCTGCCGCAAGTTGACTGCCGCGAAGGTCTGCAACGCCGTTTACGTTGTGCAGCCGCCCTTCGCACAGATCGACGATTTGTTCCGCGGATGAATAATCAACCTGCAGGTTAACGTTAAAATCTGGATTTGATTGAGAGTAAAGGCAGAGAGGGACGAGAAAAATTGAAAGGATCAATCGCATATGCGTGCAATAGTTATTAGTGTTTATATAAAATGTATATTTTTTCCGTCCGATAGTCAAAAAACAAAAGGGCGTCCCGTTTTGCGGAGCGCCCTTCGCAGCAACAATTAACTGCTATTTTTTCTTCTTCGCCGTTTTTGCGGGGGGCGTTGCAGCCGGCGCCGAAGTTGCAGGAGCCTGCGTTTTGGCCACGACGCCTTCCAACTCGTCTGCGAGCGGACCTGCGTCGTACACTTTTCGTAAACATTCGATCATTGCCGCCGTATGAACCGAGACTGCCCGATTCTTCTCGCCGTCGAAGAGAAACCGCCCCGGGAGGCTTTCGATGTTTCCGTCAAAAATCAAGCCGACGAGTTCTCCATCTTTGTTGATAGTGGGAGAGCCGGAATTTCCTCCGATAATATCGCATGAGCTGACGAAATTGATCGGCGTTGCAAGATCCAATTTATCTTTTCGCTCCTCATATCGTTTCGGGAGAGCAAAATCACCCGTGTTCCCAAAACTATAAGCGCGGTCGTACAGACCGTAGAGTGTAGTTTTGGATGGCGCTTTCGTTCCATTCATCGGATACCCGCTCACTGTTCCATAGGATAATCGGAGTGTGAACGTAGCATCGGGATATGTATTTTTTCCGTAGACAGCGAATCGCGCTTTGCCAATTTTCTCCACCGCGGCGGATTGGACGCTGCTCAAATTGGTTTCTGTCCATTGCCGCCTCTCGCGTGCCTCGGGGTCGAGCTTCCGCGCCAGCACAATAAGCGGGTCTGTTGACTCTGCCACTGCTTTCTCTCCTCCTTTGACGAGTGCTTTGCGAAAATCCACGTCTCCTATTTTTGTCCCTGCAATTAATTCTTTTACAACATCCGCAGGTGCGCGTCCGCCAAGAACGGTTTGAATAAAGGGATCATTCGGTCCTAACTCGTCGAGAGATTCCTGAAGTCCGTCGGCGAAGAGCATTTCGTCCAGATCGGTGTAAATGGGTGCGCGCGAAAACATTCGGAATTCCAACGAAGCGAGGTTGGCGTCTTGAAATTCCGTCAGCCGCTTCTCGTTCGGTTTGGCCACTTCGGTAACGTATTGGACAATTTGCACGGCGAGTGCGGCTAATCTCGATCCGCGAAGCGACCGATACGAATTTGGCATTAACATCGCTTTTGAGCGGTCAATAACAACGATAATCGAGTCCCATGCGTCGCCGTAGGCCTTCTTCCACTCCGGTTTACTGTCGACCAGTGTCCGCAAATCATTATCTTCTTTTCTCTTTTTTTCCATGAGGCCGGCATCGAGTAATCCCTGGTATTCGCCCCGGGACGCCTTCAAAGTATTTTCAAGCCCAAAAATTTGGTTGAGCGCACGACGTTCCTGTTCCGGTCCGAGCTTCGAATATTTCTTCAATACCGCAAGGCGCCGCTGAAAAATCTTGAACCTCAAAGGATAGCTGTAATCGCGCAGGTATTCGAGCTGCGCTATAGTCTGCAGCCTGTTTGTCGATCCGGGATGTCCGGAGACGAACACCAGATCGCCGTCCTGCGCCCCCTTTGAGTTCCACTTCAAATAGTGAGCTGGTCGGACCGGCTTATCATTTTCGTACACTCTGAACAGTGTCATATCAAGGTCGTACCGCGGGAATGTGAAATTGTCCGGGTCTCCTCCGAAATATGCGATCTGTTGTTCTGGCGCCATCACCAAGCGGACATCGGTGTATTTTTTGTACCGATAGAGCCAATGTTCGCTCCCTTGATAAAACGCTACAACATCGGAGCGCAAGCCCGTTTGTTCCAAACTCTTCTTCGTGATTTTGGCAATTTCCTCTTTCTGCGCATCGTAGGCTTCCTTCTCCGTCATGCCGGGTTTTACAGCGGCTTGCATTCGCGCCGTGACGTTTTCCATCGAAACAAGTACGTTCAGCTCGAGATCTGGACACTTAATTTCTTCAGCCCCGGTCTTGGCGTAAAATCCGCTTGCGACATAGTCCGTATCCTTGGACGACATCTTTTGGAGCTGACCAAGTGCGACGTGGTGATTTGTGAGCACCAATCCGTTCGGACTGACGAACGAGCCCGAACCGCCGTCGTTAAAGCGCACGCTGGAAAGCCGGATATGGTCGAGCCATTCCTGCGTCGGGGTGAAGTTGTATTTTTCCTGGAGCAGCTTCGTCGGCGGATTGTCGAATGTCCACATACCGTCGTCTGCGAATGCCGGCAGAACGAGGCAGCATGCGAACGCAGCCGTAAGAGCAGCCAGTAGGATTTTCTTCTGGAGTCGATTCATTGTTTTCTTCCTTGTGGTGTATGAAGTTCTTGATTATTGTTCATTGTTGATTGTTCATTGACATCACGCTTTCATTCGTTTTCCTTTTTCCTCTTCCGTGAAGATCCACCCGACAATTTTTCCAGGATCGATTTCTGTAAAGTTCTTCCAGTACTCGCTGTTGCGCAGGTATCGGGAGCTGGTTTCGCTTTTCGAAAGCTGGTCGGCAATGTCTATCGCTTCCGCAAACCTGCTTTTCCACTTTTCCATGTTGACGGTGCGGAGGTCCACCCATCCGTTTCGCGCCCACTCGTCGATCAGTTTTCCGTTGACCTTCAGCTCATTTTCTCCGCGGTACGGCGGGATCTTGATCTCTTTACCGCGAAGCAACGTTTTTCCGTCCGGAAGAAGAATAGGGATTCCGATAGAGATAATGTGCGAGCGAAGCGTCTGATTTTCTTTGATGAGTGTGGTGAGGGCGCTGGAAAGCTCCTTGGACGATGTTTGTACAACGGTTCTCATTGTGATGAAAGCGACTTTAAGAAGGTAGGCTTCATAGAGGAGCTTCGACAACCGCGGCGGGCCGAGAATTTCGAAGGCGACACTGTCAACGTGATGTTCCTTCTCGAGCGCCTTCATTTTTTCCAGAGCACTATTGAACATAAATCCGGCGCGGTACGTCGGCTCGAGCGTAGCGTTGTCGAGGGCGTTGATGATATCGTGTCCGGTGTTGCCCCCTTTTATTTCGTAGATGACATCCTGTGCGATTTCTTCCGGCGTGACATACTCCATCTGTCCTGGAGTAGAGATTGCTTCGAATTCCCCGCGCGAAAAAATTCCGTTCTCTCCCGTATCGATGAATACGGATTGCAGAAGTTGATGTGTCGGCTCTGCGATGCTGCCATCCGTTTTAATCTTGAACGTATTCCTGAGAGAAATTCCTTTTTCAGGTGGGCAGTCGTACAATTCGATCGGCTTGCCCCGTTTTGAAATCTGGCCGAAGCCGATTTTTTTCCACGCAATTGCTCCTGTCGGCTTTATTTCTTTGGTGATCGGAGCATCCGGCGTTCGCCCCATTAAAAAGAGAAGGAGCGTGTGAGCTCCTGCCACGGCAGATTTACTCAGCAGCACGCTCGACGGCTTTTCTTCGCTGTGCGTATACGGGATGTTCAGGCCCATCCCGCCGGTCCCGCTTGTGCCGATTTTTACGTACACTTTCGTCCCAGCTTCGTTCATCGATTTGTAGAAAATCTGCACATGGCGGATGAGCTGCGGAATGTACAGTGTGCAGAGCAGCTTCTCGATCGACTCATGCAGCCCATGAGACCCGGCCGATGTCGAATCTTTCAGATGTTTCATCACATCGCGTGCGCTCTGAAAGAGATCCTGGTATGCGATTGCGGTTGCCGAGTTGATGCAGTCGATGACGACATCGGGTTTGAAATGCGCGAGAAGTTGATACAGCGCAGAACGATGAAGGATAGGCTCCGTGAGTTCGTCCACGATATCGTCGATATACATCCGTCGCAGTTTCGGATTGCCGAGAATGTCCTCGCGGTTCACGTCTTTCAATTCATGTCGGGCGAATATATTCCCCCACCAGGGAAGGAAGAATTCCTTTCCAGTTTTGGGATATTCTTTCTTCATCTGTGCAACCGCATCTTTCGCCTCGGATTCTTTCAACGATGTGATAATAATCCGTTTCGGATGTTCTTCCATTAGCGAACGGCAAACCGCGGAGCCGACGAGCCCCCAGCCGCCGAGCACCAAGACAGTCTTGTTCTGGATATCCATGAGAATTCCTCTACGATGATTTGCCTAATAATTAGCCCACAAAAAAATTACGGGGGCTCCCGAGTGCAGCTAACGACGGAAATCGATTTCGATTCTTTTCATATTTTCTGAACGACGCAGGCTGTTCCATACGCCAGCACCTCGGTGACGCCGTTCATAATTTCCGTTGCATCGTACCGAAATCCGATCACCGCATTGCCGCCAACCTGCTCCGCGTGCTGGATCATCACTTCGTACGCATCACGGCGTGTTTGTTCGCATAAACTTGTGTAGAGCGTAATGTTGCCGCCAAAGAGAATCTGAAACCCGGCTCCGATGTTGCCGAACAGCGAGCGCGAACGGACGATGATGCCGCGAACGACGCCGATGTTTTTTACGATCTTGTATCCGTCAAGCTGAAAGTTTGTTGTCACGAGTGAATGGTCCATGGATCCTCCAATTGACAATTATGAATTTTGAATTTTGAATTATGAATTAGGAATAACGATGCAAGCTCTTATCCCTTCGGTACAACCGTATCATACCAGAATGTTTTCTCTCGCGTGCCGACTTCGTCGATGTGCTCATGCTTTGTTTCGGTGTACTCTTTCAATCCGGCCATGACGAAGTTGCGGTCGAGGTGGCTTTGTTTATACCTGTCAACTAAACTGCTAGGCGAACGCCATTCATAAAGGAAGCTTAAATATTGGTTTCGTAACCCTTCGCCGGTCCACAATTGAGAGTCAAAATATATTCAATGTGTTATGTGCCCTTCGGGACTCAGCAAGACGCCGACGCCGTACGCGATCGCGGCAGTCAACAAACCGACCAGCGTCATCTCCAATCCGCTTCGCCACCAGCTGCGCCCCGTGACAATCGTTTTCAATACTCCGACAAGAAAATGCGCCAGCGTGCTGATGATGAGGCTGAGAATAATGGCAGCCGTTCCGAAGAAGAACATGAAGGGGATGACGGGAATAATTCCCCCGGCGGCCGTCGCTGCCGTTGCGGAGAGCGCTTCCTTTACCGGGTTGGGAAAGCTCGATGCCGAGAGCCCCAGTTCTTCGTGCGCCAGCGTCTTCAAAAATTGGTCCGGATTTTCGGTGAGGCGCTGCGCCATCATTGCCGATTCTTCCGGAGTGAAGCCTTTCAATTGATAAAACAGTTCAAGTTCCTGCTTTTCTTCTTCGGGGTTTTCTTCGATCTCTCTCCGTTCTTTATCGAGTTCAGCTTCGTACACTTCTCGCTCCGATTTGCGCGCGAGGTACGCGCCAGACCCCATCGAGAGAGCACTCGCGAGCGTGCCGGCGACCCCGGCAACCCACACGACGTGGCTTCCGCCGGTATATCCCGCCATTCCGGTCACGATCCCGAACACTGCGCCGAGTCCGTCGTTTGCCCCGTAGACAGCTTGCCCAATCCAACCGCCGGAATGCCCTGCGTGCCACTTTTCTCGTTTGAAGATTGCTTCGAGCTTTGCCTGCGGCTGATCGTTCTCCGCCATCGAATGAAGTATCTTTGCGTGAACTTTTTCCTCTTTTTTGATCTCGCTCATTGCAGCGCTGTCGTTCGGATTGTTCGCAAGAGTCGCCTCCTCCTCATAGCGGTCTGTGTCCCGGTCCTCCTGTTCTTCGAGCCGATGAACGGCGTTAGCCGTTCCACTCCTAACCAGAAGCCATCGTTGTATTCTCTCGAGAGCCGAATCGATGTTTGGTGGGGTGAGAGCGCCGAGCTCCTTCAACCGTGCTTCCCATTTTTTTGCATGCTGTTCCTCTGCCTCTGCGAGCTTTAGGAGAATCGCTTTTTGCTTTTCATCCCGCTCTCGCGCGGCGAGCTCCCGGTACGTTCTGGCGCCGGATTTTTCTTTCTTCCAACTCGTTTGCAGCGATTGAATTAACTGCTTGTTGTCAGGCATGAAAATTACGTTCTTTTAAAAGGATTGATTTTATTAGCATGTCAGAACCCCATGTTTCGGGATCTGTTCGTTGAAGTGAGACAGGATTATCTGCCAATGGAAAAAGATACTGCAAAAAGGTCGAAAGGGCAAATTCAAGTTATGATGTCTTCTGATTGCCTTGGCGCCCTTCGCGTCCTTAGCGGTTTTCTTTTAACAGCCAAGGACGCAAAGGTGAAGTAACGGACTGCCCAAAGAGAAATACTTCGCTTGATTTTCAGCATGAAAGTATTTATGATTTA
>CAWJKX010000209.1:0-15097 GCA_963843065.1 uncultured Bacteroidota bacterium | reverse complement strand
CATTGTATATGTGTGTTCCTGTGAAAACTGCTGTAGGATTGTATCCATAAGTAAAGTAGCAAGCACAAAAACCGCCACTGCAATGCTAAAAGCAATACTCCCAATGAAATTCAGACCAACACTAAATATTTTCGATGTGCCTAAACGACTTTCGTTGCTCATGGAAAACGGGCATCTACAATGACCTACTTTGCTAACTCCTCGAGCGCCAACATTGGGGATGACAAGAGCCATTTTATAGGCTGTTGGTGGATATGTAGTCCTCGGTGCCAAGTTTTGCACAATCACCATTTCCTGCGCAACATTCAGAAAGTTGACCCCCGAAATATCACGTGCCGACCTGGTCTTGAACAGCAAATCCTTCAAGCCACCGGGAAAACTTTCCTCCGTATGGACAACGTCCTTCTATCCCGATGCTCATATTTATCCTGCGTGGATGACGCGCCTCATAACTTTGTGCACGTTGGGAAAACCATCGCAATGCTTAGAGTATAGTGTCACGAGTAGGTGGATGCAAAACCCAGAGCTTGTCGCGAGGCGGCCAACAATTGTTTCCGTTAAAATAAAAAAAGTTCAGGCGGATAAGAAAACATCGTGGAGTTTCCACGCACGGTCGCGTATGCCTTTGTATTTGGAGTTGACAAACAAAAGAAACACCGTGAGGTCTAGTACTTTCAAAAACAACTGCGAAGAAATTTAATCTGGGATCAGAATGTATGTTTGATCACTTCCCATGCGCTACAACATCGTAGGAAGCCGGCTTCTGCTGCATATTGTCAACCGTGCTGCAAAAGATATTTCTCTTTAGTTTGTGTGCTGATGCTGGAAGGACCGCCTTTGGAGAAATATTGATTCCATCGATGACATACCGCCTTGTTTGACAGAATTATTTCGAGAAAAATTCCTGTGGAATATTCCAATATCGAGAATGTCCCCTTTTCGGTTGGAATTGACTAATGTGTTCCAGCTGATCATGCAATATGTTTATATTCGGGCTGTGCCATTGCACATGTACTTTTTCCTGGTTATACATGTGCTGGTAAAATTTTTGTGTCTAAGACTATTGAGACATTGTTTGTATAAATCAAACTGCATATTGTGCATTTCAATGCAGATGGTAAGTTTTATGAAGCCAAATGGTTGGGAGAGAAGCCTTACCCACACAGGGGTTGAAGTCCTGCATCTGAAATATGTGAGAGCTGGATTGTGGAAGAACTTTTCAGCCTTGTCTGCCACCTGCAGAGGTTGACCACAAGCCTGTACCACCTGGCTTTTCATGGAGTGGGGGGGGTTCATTTGCATGGTGCATGGTGCTAACCATGGTGGGTATAATCCCTTCAATCTGTTTTTCCTAGGAGTAGATGTCCAGTGCTGCTCCCTGTGTTGGCTATTTCTTGAAACATAGTCCACCAGTTTTATCTTTGAGGGGCAGAATTTCCAGGTCTGCTCACTGAGAATTATTGAAACCTGGCCATTTGATCTGGGTAACAGATAGGTGCATTGTGCTGCTAAATCACCATAGTGCCCTGGAAGTGCCCTACGTTAGTTTCTGTTTCCAAGTCCGAAGCCGGCAGCTTCTCTTGATGCTCACCAGCGTGAGCTTGCACTCTGGGAATGTTGTTCAGGAAGGTATAAAGCATCCCATTCAGTTCCCTTTCCTTCATGATGCACGCAGGTCCCAGCTTTCCCCCTTGGCCTCTTCTATACCTGCTGCCTCTGAAATCTCCTTGCTCATGAATGGGACTATCACTGGGATATGGATGCATCCCAACCACCGACCCCATGATGTGAAAAAAAGTCGTCTTGACATTCAGTTACCTTGTTTGTCGCATCCTTTAACGTTTTGCTTCCCAGGAGGCCGGGCGCACCTCGGCACAAGGTTAGTTTAGCCAGGGCCTGGGTGTTGTCTCTTCTTCCCCATATGATGCACTGAAGGCCGAAATATATACAGTTGCTGTGTTTCCAATGCCTGTGTTCTGGCTCCCAGGTCTTGAACTCATTTTGTTTCTCTTCCCCATCCTTTTTGAATAAGAATTTGCCCAATGAGTCAGTTACCGGAAAGGTGGGTGCTGGTACTACAAAGGTCTTTGCGTTGAGAATAAATTTTGCCCCGCCCACACGCCAAGTCAAATTCCGAAAATACGGCGTTGCTGCTGACAAAATTTTTCAAATAGTAGCGGAACTTCTTTTGAAATTCCACGTCATCGCTGCAGTTTGCAAGACGACATTTGACAGTGGGCAAGAGTGTCTCGGGAACGCAGCGGCCGCCGAACACTCCAAAGTGTCCCAGAATCGGTATTTGGAGTGTACGGCGGCCGCTACATTCCCGAGACACTCTTGCCCGCTGTCGAGGAATTAGCCTCACGGTATTTGCAACTCCGCGATGACGTGGAATTTCAAAAAGAAGTTCGCTACTATTTGAAAAATTTTGTCGGCCGCGAGACGCCGCTGTATTTTGCGGAACGATTGACTTCGCGTGTGGGCGGGGCAAAAATTTATCTCAAGCGCGAAGACCTTTGTCATACCGGCGCCCACAAAATTAATAATACCATTGGGCAAATTCTTATTGCAAAAAGGATGGGGAAGAAGCGAATCATTGCCGAGACCGGAGCCGGTCAACACGGGGTTGCGACGGCAACTGTCTGTGCACTGTTCGGCCTTCAGTGCATCGTGTATATGGGGGAAGAAGATATGGAACGCCAGGCCCCGAACGTTGACCGGATGAACCTGCTCGGTGCCGAGGTGCGCCCGGTTTCCTCGGGAAGCAAAACGTTAAAGGATGCGACGAGTGAAGCAATTCGGGATTGGGTAACGAATGTCGAGACAACTTTTTACATCATCGGGTCGGTGGTTGGGATGCATCCATATCCCATGATGGTGCGAGATTTCCAGTCCGTCATTGGCGAGGAGACGAGGCGGCAGATTATCGAGGCCGAGGGGAGGCTGCCGGATGTAATCGTTGCTTGCGTCGGTGGAGGAAGCAATTCGATGGGAATCTTTTATCCCTTCCTGAACGACGTTCCCGGAGTCAAGCTCGTCGGCGTCGAAGCTGCCGGCTTCGGACTTGAAACGGGAAAACATGCAGCGGCTCTTGCAAAGGGGCAGCGTGGGGTCCTTCACGGCGCGATGCAGTATCTGTTACAGGATGAAAATGGCCAGGTTCAATTGGCTCATTCAATTTCTGCGGGGTTGGACTATCCCGGGGTCGGACCTGAACATTGTTACCTCAAAGATAAAAAACTCGTCGACTATGTTTCAATCACCGACACAGAGGCGCTCGACGCTATGCTTCTCCTTTCGCGGATTGAAGGGATTATCCCCGCCTTGGAATCGGCTCACGCCATCGCCCATGCAATAAAGATTGCCCCGCTCATGAAAAGCCATGATACGCTTGTCGTCAATCTCTCAGGGCGGGGAGACAAAGACCTTCAATCAGCTCTCACATATTTCCGGTCCCGGACTTAAAATGAAATGTCCCGTCTGTGGGTCAGGCTCTCTCAACCATTTCGCTTCGATTAAAACTTACCATCTCGTGAAATGCACGATATGCAGTTTGATTTATTGCGACAATCCTCAATCCTCTCTTGAGACGGCAAAATTTTACCAGCACATGTATAACCAGGGAGAAAAGTACATGTGCTATGGCACACCCGATGTCCAACGTCATGAGGAGTTCCATGATCGGCTGGAACACATTAGTCAATTCCAACCGGAGGGACGATTGCTCGATATTGGATGTTCCACAGGAGAATTTCTCGAAATGGTCTCTCAAACAAGGCGGTATGTCATCGATGGAATCGATATTTCTTCCGAGGCAGTGCATTTGGCATCAGCGCGACTAAAGAGAAATATCTTTTGCGGCACGGTTGACGATATCCCCGCGGAGCCGGCTTCCTACGATGTTGTGACGGCATGGGAAGTGATCGAACATACGTCTGATCCCGGTAAATTTCTTCGCAGTATTTGGAGGTTGCTCAAGCCTGGCGGCCTTCTTTGTTTGTCGACTCCAAATACAAACAAGATACGCAACCGCATACATGGAAAACCCCGCGATCTTTTCTTTATCCCGCCTGAACATCTTTTTTATTTTAACGGAAACAATCTTCGCCGCCTCGCAACAAGCTCTGGGTTTCGTCCACTACTGATTGACGTATCTTCTAAGCGATTTTTGCGATGGTTTTCCCAACATCACAAAGTTATGAGGCGCGTCATCCACGCAGGACTGGGAATAATGTCAGGCATCGGGATAGAAGGATACAGCGTTGTCGCATACGGAAGGAAGGTTTCCGGTGGGGCTTAAAAGAGGTTTGTCTCAAGCCGTCGGGGCAGTTGCGGTGGTAACCGTCGGGGGTCAACTTCTGAATGTTGCGCAGGAAATGGTGATTGCCGCAAAATTTGGCACGAGTACGTCCACCGACGCCTATAAAATGGCTCTTGTCATCCCCGTAATGTTGGCGCTCGAGTTGGCGACGATCGTGGGTGCAATTGTGATCCCAGTTTTCCATGAGCAACGAAAGTCGTTGGCGCCGTCCGAAATATTTAGTGTTGGTCTGAATTTCATTGGGAGTATTGCTTTTAGCATTGCAGTGGCGGTTTTTGTGCTTGCTCCTTTACTTATGGATACAATCGCTGGCGGATTTTCGCAGGAAACACGCGTGTCGGCGACGTTTCTGTTGCGCGTGCTTTCCCTTGGTATATTTTTCACTCTTATTTCCCTTTTCCTATCGAACGTTCTCAATGCCCACGGATATTTTGCCCTCCCGGCATTTCAAAGAATGTTCCTTTATGCCGGCACGCTCACGTTCTTATTTCTTATCGGACGCTCGTATGGTATCACCGCAGCGGCGTTCGGGTTCGTCGTAGGCATCGGTCTATTCGTCATCGTTCAAATGGTTGTTGTTCTAAAAACAATGACGTACTCTTTTACCTTCAACCCGTCCCATCCCGTTATTAAGAGTATGGTCGTTTTGGCCGGTCCCCTGATTTTCTATTCTCTCCTCAATCAAGTGAGCGTTCTGATCGAAAAACGTATTGTCTCCGGTTTTGAACCGGGGAGTCTCTCCGCGCTCGATTTTGCATTTAAGCTCTCAGCCTTTTTTATTAATTTTCTTGTCGTTGGAATCAACACCGTTCTATTCCCGACCTTGTCGGAAAGTTTTGCCTCGGACAACCGTCAAAGAATCAGTTCCATTTTTGATACGCTGATGAAAGGGTTAGTGGCAATTATCGTACCGACGACCATGGCGTTTATTCTGCTGGGGAAGCCACTCGTTCACCTCGTCTTCGAGCGAGGCTCCTTCGATGCTCGCTCAACCTTGCTTACAAGCAAAGCGCTGAGCTTCTATGCCATTGGTCTTACGGGACAAGCTTGCGTCTCAAGCCTTCCCCGGTTTTATCAGGCATTCAGAAAAAATATATCTCTTCTTAAAATGGGAAGTATTGCCATTGTATTCAACATCGGAGCGATGCTGTTGTTGTCTCATCTATTCGGTTTTATTGGGGTCGCTGGCGCGACGTCTCTTACTGCCACGATCTTTTCGCTGATCCTATTTTTCAATCTTCGCTCTATGGTCGGAATCGATATTCGGGACATCTTCTGGACAATTGTCAAAATCTGCATAGCGACCGCCGGCTTTAGTGTCGTTGTCGCTTATGCATACCAGTACCTGAATAATCTTACATTGCTTTCGGGCTTGGGCGAAAAGCTTTTCGAGCTTGCAGTCCCGTTACTATTAGGAGGGATTGTTTATATTGTTCTTTGTACACTCATGAAGGTTGGGGTTGTCCGAGTAATGGTCGAACAGGTGGCGCAATTCATAACTAGACGTACGGAATAAGGAAAGTGTTGTTTATCTCCCAAAGCAGCGTGCTTGCGTCGTATTGGCAGGAGCTGTGGGAACTGGTTATTTGAGCAAAGCTGTTATTTCTGGCGGACGACCTCTTCAAAAATCCCTAACGTTTCTTCAGCGCATTTCTTCCAACTGAACAAGTTTAGTCTCTCTAATCCTTTTCTCCGCAATTCAGCCGCTAATTCTCCATTGCTTAGAATATTTTCAATCGCCCTTGAGATTTGTTGAACGTCGGTTGGATCTACCAGAATCGCTGCATTTCCAACTGCCTCGAGAAGCGAGGAAGTGTTCGAGGAGACAACCGGCACACCGCACGCCATTGCCTCAAGCGGGGGATAACCGAATCCTTCATAAAAGGACGGGAACACGAAAACACTTGCCAAAGTCATCAGGCTAGGAAGGAATGAATCATCTACATAACCGATGAAATGAATTCGATTTTCTAGGCGTTGGATCTTAATCTCATTGAATATCTTTTTTGCATACCATCCTATGTTCCCGCCAATCACAAGGTCGTACTGGGATTGGATATCGAATGGAAGGTTTGAATATGCCGCTGCAATACTCTCCACATTTTTTCTCGGTTCTATGGTTCCGACGTAGAGGATGAACTTTTTGGGCAAGGAATATTCTTCCTTAGTTCGTACGAGCATTGTCTCATCAGTTATTATTTGAAAACTATCGTCTAACTCAGGGTAAATAACTGTTACTCGGTCTCTATACGCGGGATAGAATCGAATGATATCGTTTTTAGTCGATTGGGAATCTGCAATGACCCGATCAGCGCTTCTCTGGCCGCTCCACAAAAAAAAACGCTGCCATATCCGCATTTTTAGTGTGAAGTACTCGGGATAAATACGAGAAATAACGTCATGAATTGTTACGACATATTTTACTTTTCGATGTGAGTTGAAGAAATAACGCAAGGACATAGGGATCGGAATATTTGCCAGAGTGTGTCCAAATCTCACAAAAAATGGTAATACGTATGCCGGGCAGAAAAATATGTCAATGTTGTATCGCTGTATTTCTTTTGGAAGGACTACATTTTCCCAATAGCGATTGAGGATTGGGGGTCCGTAACCTACGCTCATAATTTTTGTTACATTGGGACCAGCAATGCGATCATTCGGTTCGATCAAGAAAAGATAATAATGATTAATAGAATCGCATTGCAGGAGGGCTCGAACAAGCCGTTCTGCATAACTTCCAACGCCCGTTTTGTTCCGCGTGATGGTTCTACCGTCGATGGCAATATTCATGGGTCGCCATTTATCATTGAGTAAATGTATCCTCTACGTTGTACTATTTTCCGAATCGAAGTTTTGCAAGTTAATACCGTGCGAAGCATCATAAATAAATAATACCTAGTCTTATTCTCTTCTGCGTAGAAGTAGGCTCAATTCCATTTTGTGGAAACAATTCTTCGCTGGTTCCATAGCTGCATCATAATACAAAGAATGGAAAAGTGAATCAAGAAGCTTATGGAGCGGGGGTTTTATTTTTTATAAATCTCTTCTTACCTTAGAACAAGATTTATGGTATATTAGGGTAGAGACCTTTAGTGAGGAGAGTTCTAGATGCTCCTTTTTTATAGTAATGGAATCCCTGCGTCGAATGTTCATCGAACAATGTATGTAAATGTCTCCATGCCTTTCATTGCGCTCGATGCGAGAAAATATCATGATTTCGGGATCGGAACTGTACATCCAGCATCTCATCCGGGAATATGCATCGATGCAACATCCCCGAGACTTCCTTTTATTCATAGCGCCGGAGGACGCGAAAACGGTAGTTTTCCCTGAGGGAGTGAAGACTGTAATAACACCGTACAGAAAATATTCCTTAGGCGAGATTCTCTCTTTCGGACGGCAGATCAACGACACCAAAGTTTCAGTGTTCCATTCGCCCCACTACACGCTTCCGATTGGGCTAAAAAGCAAATCCATTGTGACAATTCATGACCTTATTCATTTAAGGTTTCCACAGTTCTTTTCTTTGTTGCAGCGGTCATATTCGTACGGAATGATCTGGCATGCGATTCATGACTCGTGTTTCATCATTACGGATTCTGAGTTTACCAAACTGGACATTCTTCGTTCATTTCATGTCCGCGAGGAAAAGATTATCCCCATACACCTCGGGGTCTCGGAGCAATTTCATCGGAGGGCAGCTCCCTCTTTGGTGATGGATTTTAAGTTAAATTTTAAACTCGATACCCCTACATTCTTTTCGTTGGGAATACCAAGCCTCACAAAGGCCTCGATGTCCTCTTGCGCGCCTTTAAAGAAGTCCTCACTCTGTTTCCGGAAGTTGATTTGGTTTTTGCTGGTGGAACTCCCGAGTCCGAAAAATCGCTGCAGGCGTTAATGAATACTCCTGTTCTATCGAGGAGAGTAAAGTCGCTAGGCCGGATCTCAAATGATGAATTGATCCTTGCGTATCAAGGGGCAGAAATGTTTGTCCTACCTTCACTCTATGAAGGATTCGGACTACCCGCATTAGAGGCAATGGCGTGTGGCATCCCTGTTATTGTTTCGGACGCGGGGTCGCTTCCCGAGGTAGTCGGAAATGCGGCGATCATTTGCGAGTCGGAAAATCACGGGATGTTTGCAGAAGCGATAATGAACCTGCTTCGAGACCCAATGTTAAAGAATGCGATGATCGAAAAAGGGAAGAATCGCTCCGCGGGCTTTTCATGGCGGGCGACAGCGCAAAAGACGCTGGAAATTTATGAGAAAACTATGTGAGGCTGCATGTCCAAAATGAAAATGCGGCGCATTGGCATATTTGGGGGAACGTTTAATCCTCCGCACACCGGGCATCTTATTGTCGCTGAAAGCGTTTGTGAACTGTTAAAACTTGACAAATTGTTTTTCGTACCGTCATATATCTCACCGCATAAAAAAAGAGGAGAGGATAAACTTGCGCTCCATCGAACGCGGATGGTTCGGCTGGCGATCAAATTAAATCCTCGTTTTGATCTCTGCGACAGTGAAATGAAGAGAAAGGGAATCTCGTACACGTACGAAACCGTCGAAACGCTTCGTCGTAGGTATCCGAGCTGCAAATTGTTCTTAATAATTGGCGCCGATAATTTTGTAGAGTTTCATACGTGGAAGAACCCGGAACGAATCGTCGACGCAGTTTCGCTCGTTGTTATGAACAGGCCGTTCCATGCATCGGGTAATGCGGAGAGGAAATTCTATAAAGGAGTGCGATTCGCCTCGGTCCCTGACATTCAAATTTCGTCGACGGAAATTAGGGCGATGATCCGCCGGCATCTTTCAATCCGATACTTGGTACCGCAAGCCGTCCTTCAGTATATTCAGCGGCATAAACTCTACAGGTAATCTGCGGCGAGATGTTGTTTCGTGTGCTTAGTAGACTCGTTACACGGCGTGCCATGAGTTATTAAAATACAAAACCCCTGGTAATTCAGGGGTTTTGTATTTATTTTTGCCGCTATTATTGAAGTAGGCTGAGGACGTTCATTTCGTCAGCTGTGATCCAGGAGGGGTCATGTCTCCCCGCTTCTTTTCATATTCAAGTTCGGATACCCGGCCTTCAACCATTGTGCTGATTCCAGGAACTCTTGGATACGCCTCGGCAAGATGGTTCATTGTGGCAATTGCCTTATCGTAATCCTTAAGCAATTCGTAGGACTGCGACAACACGAAAAGCGGATTATATTGGTCCAACGGTTCAGTCATTTGAGCGTTCATGTATGGACTCAATTCAGCAACGAGTTCACTCGCGTATGTACGAGCATGGAGAGTGTCTCCGGCCATTTTGTAAATCTGTGCAATATCCGATTTAGTACGATAATCGAGGGCGATGACGGAATGTGGAATCACCTGTTCCATTCTATCCAACACGGCGATGGCACCGGCTGATTCGTGTTTAATATTTGTAAGATAGACTGTCAGCGACAGAAATGCTTGCCGGTAATTCGTGATTAGACGCCGCTGGTTTTCGTCGAAATGTACTGTTGAGTCCTGTAAGCCTCTCCACCGGAAGCCAAACGCAGGTGTTTGTACCGGAGTCTTGAGGTCGGTCATCAGTTGTTTGCTCAGAGCTTCTTGATTAACACCCTCCCAGAAGGAACGGATTTTACGTGGAACGAGCTTCATCGCAAGCCCGCGCATTTCCATGTGATCCTGAAGTCCGATCTTGCTGTCATCTCCTCCTGTGGTTGCGAAGTAGATCGGACGCTGCCACCGGTTGGTACGAACAATATCGAAAACAAGAATGTCTTGCACGCGAAGAGCCTTAACGCTGCCGAACTGAAGCGTTGCCGGCATCACAAATTTTACTGTATCAACGATTTCAGAGCCGCGTGAAGACTGAAGAGCGACATCCGACCCTCCGGGGTTTGTATTTGATGAGTCCCAGCCTTCCTCTGCACTGCGAGGGACAGGGAGTGAAAACATCTGAGGCTCATATTGAACGGGCTCAATACCCGTGATCTGATCGTCAGTCATGCTAATCGGCACCTTCTTAGCACCGAAGGGTTCCGAGTTTTTCAATTGCTTAATGTACCAATCAGTATTGGCAAGGCTCAGGCAAATAACGCGAACGTCCCGGCGGACACCTTCGACGTCCTGCAAGTACCACAGGGGAAAAGTATCATTATCACCGTTGGTAATGAGTATCGCATCTTTTTCCGTGCTCTGCAGCAGGTTGTAAGCATAGTCCCATGCCAGGTAATGTCCGTAACGGCTCGACGGATGGATATTTGTACGCAGCATATTGGCCGGAACAAAAACAAACGCGGCAGCGAGCACGCAATACCCCGCAATGCGGGCAGACTGTTCTTTGAGCTTTTGTTCGAGATAGTTGACGATGGCCAGCGTCCCCATGCCTATCCATAGACAGAAACCAAAGAACGAATAGACGAAGAAATAGTCTCGTTCGCGCGGTTGTTCCTGCTGCATATTGAAATATATTGCGAGGGCAAATCCGGTAAGCACAAAATAGATCGTCATGATGAACGCCATCTTCGGGTCTATTTTCCAATGATAGAAAAATCCAACCAGGCCGATGAGCAACGGTATTGCAAATAATTGGGCAAACCGGACACCGGCGCCCTGCCAATCATCTTCTTTGCCGATGAAATTCCATCCAAAATACCGGAGGTACATGTGGTTGATCTGGTAGCGCCAGAAGTAGTCGCCGTCGCTTGTATAATTTTTGAAATACTCCATTTTATCCGGCTCGTTTGACCAACGCCGTTGGAGGAGGGGCGTCTCGCCGTACTGCTCGCGTTCGAGGTACATCACGAGGCGTTTGAGTGTGCTCGGATCGTCTTCGTTTATCGGCGGGTTCGTGTTCGATCGGATATAGACAACCGCGTAGGTTGAATAACCGAGGAGGATGAAGAGGAACGAAAGCGCGGCAATATTGAGAATTCTTCTCTTATTCTTGATCGAGTAATACAACAGAAAAAATGCGGCAAGTGGCAGTACGACGGCAACGACAACCCATAGGTCGGACGTTATTCCGAACACTTGGCCGTTCATCATGGAAGGATACCATTTTACAATCCCCGGATACGCGCTGAAAAAAATCAGAGAGGCCACCACGCCGAACTTAATGATGTCGGTCGAGAAAATAAACTGCTTTAATGAGTTCTTATAAAAACGGAAATACACAACGAGGATTGCTACTGAAAATCCCATGAGTCCATGGATATGTATGCCGGTTGTCAAACCGACGAGAAATGTGATAAGAAGCAAATAGGCATCGCTGTGCGGCTCTTCATATTCTTCATGCCACCGAAGGGCAAGCCAAATAATAAGAGCGGTGAAAAGAAGGCTCGTGTTTCGAGTTTCGGTTTCGGTCGCATTGAACCAGAATGTCGTGCTGAAGGTAAGCGCGAGCGCTCCGATTGCCGCTGACCCGTACACAGCTACACGGTCAAATGTCGCCTCGGGCAAAGCGTGTCGTAGCAAAATCATCCTTACCGTGATAAGGTAGAGGAGCGTTACGACAAACGCACTTGCCAGCGCGTTGATGAAATGCATGCGCACGGCGATGTCGGAGAATAGCGGTATCATCGAGGCTACGCGCATCACGATGACTAGGAGTGGAGACCCCGGCGGATGCTGCACTTGGAGAAGGTACGATGCCGCACAATGCTCGGGTACGTCCCAAAAGACGACTGTCGGCGGCAGAGTATAGAGATACGTAAAGAGTGTAATTACAAAAACTGCAAGAGCTGCGAGGCGATTTATTCTTTTGTGTCCCATGTCCAATATGTGTGTGGATGAAGAATACGGTTCAAAAGCTATATATTATATGGCATTATTTACTCGAATTCAACCTCGAATTAACTTTCGTTGTTATGCATGCCGATCCCGATCGTTCCCCTCGTCAGAAAAGTCAGAAGGCTCCCCTTTTTCATAAGGGCATAGTTAAAGAAGTAGTAGGTTTCGAATGGCAAAAAATGACAGTTATCGAACGGCTTGAAATCCAGCCTTCAAAATTGAGTAATGTCCGGATTTTACGTATATTATGCAGTTAAAACCGCGTGATAGTAAGCATGGTCCGAGGATTCATTCGGCAGTTTATGCACTGATTGACATTTTTTTCTCTAAAGCGTAGATTAGTAAGACAGGAGAAATGGACACTCAAGGAATACATAGCGGAATTTTCATAAAACAGAAAGGAAGAAAATGGGAAAATTTGATCCATTTGAATGGCTGCTGATTATTCTTGTTATCGTGCTCTTCTTCGGAGCAAAGAAAATACCGGAAATCGCCCAAGGATTCGGTAAGGGCATTCGAGAATTTAGAAAAGCGAGCAAAGACATCCAGGAAGATATTGCAGTTGAAGAGTCCAAGCCAGTCGAAGGAAAGAAGTTGATCTGTCCCTTCTGCAGTTCCTCGATCATCGAAAATGCAAAATTCTGTCCCACATGTGGAAAATCGCTGGTGGGAATAAACTGCCTCAAGTGCAATACGATGAACCCTGTCGGGAGTAAGTTCTGCAAAGAGTGTGGTAATCAACTCGTGGCCTGAGGTTCTCCCCCCGGTCTCGAAATGCTGCGGATATAAAAAGATAATCATCGTTTATGATATCTCAAGAGTTTCTGGCTAAAATTCCTATTTTCGAAAAGCTTTCTTCGGCAGACCTTCAAGTGTTGCGCACGTTATGGCATCCACGCGACTTGAAGGAAAATGAGGTTCTGTTTCGGAAGGGGGAAAGCGGCTCTTCGATGTACATCATTGAAAAGGGGACAATAGAGATTTCTGTCCCAGCAGAACTGGAAAAGAAAGATATTCGGGTTTCTCTTTTGAGTGAGGGGGAGTTTTTCGGCGAGCTTTCTCTTGTCGATGGTTTGCCGAGAACTGCAAAAGCGACAGCGACCAGCGACAGCCGTGTTCTGGAAATGATGCGCGACCACTTCATTCAATTTGTCACGGGGCGTCCAACGGTTGCAATTTCTATGATCAGCGAGATGGGCAAACGGCTTCGGGCGACGAACGACCTTGTGACGTCGCTTGCCTCCAAGAATGTCAACGTCGAGATGGAAGAACAGTTGAGCTTTGGCGACAAGCTTTCCGACAAAGTCGCCGATTTTGTCGGAAGCTGGACATTTGTGATTTATTTTTTCGTGGCACTTATTGTTTGGATATTGCTCAATGTGGTGGAATGGGTATTCAAACCATTCGATGTCTATCCATTCGTTTTTCTCAACCTCGTTCTTGCTGTCGTCGCCTCTCTTCAAGCTCCATTAATCATGATGAGTCAGAATCGGGCACAGAAGCAAGACCGCTTGAAAGCGGACCTTGATTACCAGGTCAGCCTAAAATCAGAATTGATGCTGCAACAGCTGCATGTAAAGACGGATGAAATGCGGGCGCTTGAGTTTCAAACCATGGAAGAAATACTGAAAAAAGAGCTTGCATACATTCGTCGCCAGCTGGAAGAGATCCAAAATATCCCTCCCGGTACACCTCTGGAGAAGACCCGCTAAGAAAGTTGTCCCACCACGCACATTCCTTCTGGAGTTTGATGTCTCGATAGAGCATCGTACGTTGATTCAGAATAATGGAAATTCCGACGGAAGTAAATATCCGGGAGGAAATTATCTGATGAAAATTAACGCACCGGGCACCGGTGGATAGATGAGGGATTAGGATGTTACAAAGTGCGATTCGACAGCATTCAAGAGTGCGTTCAACCATAACTTCGCGTCAATTAATCTTCTCAAGCGTTTGAGAGGACGCAGTTACTGTCATATCGTACGTCGGAAATGTTCCGTCGCTGAGAGCCACGTTTCCCACACCTTCAAGATCGATTGTTGTGGCAGTTCCAGCTGTTTTGATCGTATATGTTCCGTTTGCATTATTGGTAAATGCTGTCGTTGCAAGCTGTGCCAGCCCCGTTGCATCCGCAGTAAGTGCGCTGAAGGTATTGCCGCCTCCTCCCAGCGTTGTCGGCTTGGTATAATATTGCTCGGCTTTGATTGCGAGTTTTTTTAAGTCTCCGATAACCGCTGCTCTATTGTGGTCGACCGCGTTATCTTGAAACATTGCAATACTGACGACCACAACAATACCTACAACAATAACGCCCAAAATGATAAGTAGAATTTGTTGCTGTCCCATATGTAAACCTTGTCAGAAGTCTAGATAGGTGTGGACTGGAGCAACCTGCCGCCGTATCGATAATGCAGGCGTTCAGAATATTTCTGCTCTTGTAGTTGATAGACTGACTCTTGCACGAAATGATGAGTAGCAGGGTTCATCGAAGCGATGTTCACAGCGAACGAGACAAGACAAATCGTTGCCCTTTGACTCCGTTGTGAAGGCTCCTCCTGAGCAAGAGCCAATTATCTTATTTTGAATATCTGCTGAAACAGATTTAGAGTACATTATACTGTTTTAATAGGCAATACTGGTTTTCAGGTATTTTCCGATTGGCGCCTATGTGCCGCCGGCAATTATGGTTTTTTAAAAAAATCGATATTCTCTTTATAAAACACAAAACCCTCATCTTCGCATTCGCGAATCCGAGGGTTCATCTCTTTCACTGTCTCGCACCCGTTTCCCCGGACATTTTTGACACGTGAATTTAGCGGCATTCGATGGGAGAGTAAAGATGCAAAATGGAGAGGGGAATGTTACAGTTTGGGTAACTGTCGTACTCCTTCTTGATTTACCTTGCCGAATATTTCAACATATCTTGATTTCCCGGATAAGATGTCCGACAGCTACAAAATACGATGTGATGACTTATAT
>CAWJKX010000208.1:0-24402 GCA_963843065.1 uncultured Bacteroidota bacterium | reverse complement strand
CCAATGACAGCCTCCGTCCGACCCGACTGCCGACCAGGGGGAAACGCCAACGCCCGCCGCCGCGCCGCGTCCAGGAATGCGGTCGCCTGTGGTTTTGACATCGGAATTGCGCTTGAATCTGACAGTATGATCGACGTCTTAACATGCTAATGAACAATCCTATCCGCCATAAACGGATCTTGCTTGCCAACTTTAATTTGACGAATGGCTCCTCGTGATGCTTCTTACCTGCGTCAACAGATTTTCACACTTCTCCCGCCTAGCGGGAGTTTTGGGGTAACTAAGAAAGCAAAGGCGGCCCGCTTAGGGGTAAGCGGGCCGCCACTTTTTTTGCCCATCAGAATCGGCTCCGGCGCATTCGGCGGCTTTCGCGGGCCTGAATCGCGGGCTTGCCTGCCGGCAGACGACATTTATGTGAAAGAATGTTTCGTGGACGGCGGCGCTATGATGAAAAGAATCTTGCCCGCGCCGATGGGACGCGCATTCAGGATGCTGAAACGTTCAAACCATGTGACGATTGTTGTTGCTCAGCGTGAAGCAAAGAAAAAATAAGATCAACACCATAAGGCGTTGTATGACAACCATTATATTATTCCGGCTTTAGGAGAACACAGTGGGACAAAAAACACACCCGGTCGGCTTTCGTTTAGGCGTCATCAAGACGTGGGATTCAAATTGGTACGATGAAAAAGGTTTCGCCGCGAAACTCAATGAAGATGTGATGATTCGAAACTACGTTCGCAATCGTTTGAAAAAAGCCGGCGTCTCCCGGATTCAAATCGAGCGGACTCCGAAGAACGCGCGCATCACCATTCATACGTCCCGTCCGGGCATTGTGATCGGCAAAAGCGGAAAAGAAATTTCACAACTCGAGGAAGAGCTCAAGAAAATTACAAACAAGGATGTGAAGATCCTCATCAGCGAAATTAAACGCCCGGAATTGGATGCACAACTTGTGGCGGAAAATATCGCTTCGCAGCTCGAAGGACGCATTTCGTTCCGCCGCGCAATGAAGCAGGGAATCACGGCTGCCATGCGCATGGGCGCAGAAGGCGTTCGCGTGATGTGCAGCGGCCGTCTCGGCGGCGCCGAAATGGCGAGGCGCGAGCAGTACAAAGAAGGACGGATTCCGCTCCATACTCTCCGGGCCGACATCGATTATGCCAACGCAACAGCGCAGACGATTTACGGTTTGATCGGCGTGAAAGTATGGATCTGCAAAGGCGAAGTTCTCGGAAATGCTGCGCGGTAACACCGCAAAGTTTCATTGCACGATACGATATTGGAGATTATGAATTATGTTAATGCCGAAAAGAGTGAAATACAGAAAAGCGCAGCGCGGACGCATGCGCGGCAAGGCGACACGGGGCGCCACGATCGCGTTTGGCGATTTCGGGCTGAAGGCGATGGAGCCCGGCTGGATCACGCAGCGTCAAATCGAAGCCTCGCGCGTTGCCCTCACACGGATGATGAAACGCGAAGGAAAAGTGTGGATCAGAATTTTTCCGGATAAACCGGTTACGAAGAAACCGGCGGAAACACGCATGGGAAGCGGTAAAGGAAATCCGGAGTTCTGGGTTGTCGTTATCAAACCCGGACGCGTCATGTTTGAAATCGGCGGAGTGAAGAAGGAAATGGCGAAAGGAAGCGTTGACGCTTGCCGCGCACAAGCTGCCGATCAAAACAAAGTTCGTTACCCGAATCGATTACGATGTTCATTCATTGAATACACCACGACCATGAAAACGTTTGAAATAAAAGACCTCTCTGATTCGGAGCTGGTAAAAAGAATCGCCGATGACAAAGAGTCGCTCGCTCACATGAAGTTTCAGCAGGCGACGAAGCAGATCGAGAACACGGCGAAGCTCAGACTCATTCGCCGCGACATCGCGCGCATGATGACCATGTTGAATCAACGGAAACGCAAAGCAGCAGCGACTAAGCCATAATCGGAGTAACGGAGACCGGGACACAATGGAAACTAGAACGACTCGACGAAAAACGCGCGTTGGAAAAGTTGTCAGCACGAAAATGATGAAAAGTATTGTCGTTGCAATTGAACGGCGGGTGCCCCATGCACTGTATAAAAAATATTTTCGGCGCACAACGAAACTGATGGCGCACGATGAAAAAGGTGAAGCCGGTCTCGGCGATATGGTGCGCATTATGGAAACGCGCCCTCTCAGCAAAAATAAACGATGGCGCTGGTAGAAGTGGTAGCAAAAGCGAAGTAATCGACTTTCAGGAGTGTGTCATGATTCAGGAAGAAACAAATTTAGTGGTTGCAGACAACTCGGGTGCAAAAAAAGTACGCTGCATTCGCATCCTGGGCGGTCATGACCGGCGGTATGCAAGCGTCGGCGATCTGGTCGTCGTCTCCGTAAAATCGGCGATACCCGGTGCCGGCGTAAAAAAAGGAGAAGTCTCTCGCGCCGTTGTCGTTCGGACCAAGAAGGAGGTCGGACGGAAAGACGGATCGTTCATTCGTTTTGATGAAAATGCCGTCGTCCTGATCACTCCGCTGAATGAACCGCGGGGGACGCGCATCTTCGGCCCGGTCGCACGCGAACTCCGGGAAAAGCAATTCATGAAAATTGTTTCATTAGCACCAGAAGTGCTCTAACGATAATCGAGAGTATAGCTATGCATGTTCGAAAAGATGATGTCGTCATCGTGAAGTCCGGGAACAACACAGGCAAAGAGGGGAAAGTCTTAAAGGTGTTTCCCGCGACCAACAGAGTGATTGTCGAAGGGGTCAACATTATTAAGAGGCATACGCGCCCGTCGCAGCGCAACCCTCAAGGAGGCGTTGTTCAAAAGGAAGCGTCGGTCAATTCCTCGAATGTGATGGTGAAGTGCCCGAAATGCAGCACGGCGACACGGGTTGGACGCAAGCATGTTACGGACGCCGGCTCGGGCAAAAAGAAATCGATGAGAATTTGCCGTAACTGCGGCGAAATGTTTTAATGCGGGGCCGATGAATTTCCGGGACAGATAAACGGTGCTATGCGAATAACATAGCGCACACTTGAAAGTGCAACGCAATGGCAAAAGAAAAAGAAAAACCAAAAGAAAAACCGAAAGGAAAAAAACCATCTCAGAAGCAGGAACCGAAAGAGGCGAAGGCTTCGCACACCCGTGATGCGGGGGTGTATCCCCGTTTGCTGGAAATGTATAAGAAAGACCTTGCACCGGCCATGATGAAACGGTTCAACTATAAAAGCGTAATGCAGGTTCCGCGGCTCGAGAAGATTTCGCTCAACATGGGCATCGGCGCTGCAACCCAGGATGCAAAACTGCTCGAGACGGCAGCGAAAGAATTAGAGCTGATCACCGGACAGAAACCGGCAATCACCAAAGCAAAAAAAGCTATCTCCAATTTCAAACTTCGCCAGGGCGTTCCGATCGGAGCCCGCGTGACGCTGCGCGGCAGGCAGATGTACGAATTTCTGGACCGGCTGGTCAGCGTCGCAATGCCCCAGATCAGGGATTTCCGCGGCGTGCCCGACCGGTCGTTTGACGGGCGCGGCAACTACACGCTCGGCATCAAGGAACAAATTATTTTCCGCGAGATCGACGCGGACAAGGTTGCGAAAATAAACGGTATGGATATCACGTTCGTCACGACGGCGAAAACTGACCTTGAAGCGATGGAACTGCTTAAAGGATTCGGCATGCCGTTCGTCAAGCGCGATACAGTACAAAAAGCAAATTAATTTCAACAAGGAGTGTTCGTGGCACGATTAGCGATGGTTGTGAAATCAAAGAAAACCCCGAAACATCCGACGCAGAAACACAACCGGTGCGGTATTTGCGGCCGGTCGCGGGCATACATGAGAAAGTTTGGCGTTTGCAGGTTGTGCTTCCGCTCCATGGCGCTCGACGGAAAAATTCCGGGAGTCACAAAGGCAAGCTGGTAATCATTTTTCGCGGCAGCGATGAGAAAAAATTAGGAGAACGAAATTCAATGTCAATGTCCGATCCGATAGCCGATTATCTCACACGAGTCCGTAATGCCGTGCGCGCACACCATAAAAAGGTCGACGTTCCTGCTTCAAACTTGAAGAAGGAAATCACGCGCATTCTGTTGGAACAAAAATTCATCGGCAATTTTACGACTGTTGAAGACAAGAAGCAGGGCGTTATTCGCATTCAATTGAAGTACAACGATACGAACAGCGTGATTACCGGCTTGCGGCGCATCAGCCGTCCCGGCATCCGCCGGTATCAAAATGCCGGAGAGCTTCCGCGCGTCAACAACGGCCTGGGCGTTGCTGTGGTTTCGACGTCAAAAGGATTGATGACCGATAAGCAGGCGCGGAAAGAAAATGTCGGCGGCGAGGTTTTGTTTTACGTCTGGTAATACAATTGATTTTTCAGGTCAGAAACTGAGTTTGAAGGAGTCTTACAGTGTCACGAATCGGCAGAAAACCAGTACCCATTCCCAAGGGAGTGAAAGTCGAAGTGAAAAACGGCAGCGTGAAGGTCACCGGCGCGAAAGGTGAGCTCACGGCAGCCATTCATCCCGATGTTACCGTCGAGGTCAAGGGAGAAGAAGTTCTCGTTACCCGGCACTCCGATTTCAAAGAACAGCGCTCGCTCCACGGATTATTCCGCGCGCTGATCGCAAATATGGTCACCGGTGTTACAGCGGGATTCAGCCGCAAGCTGGAGATCGTCGGTGTCGGATACCGTGCGGAACTGAGAGGCAAGGTCCTGCAGCTCGCACTCGGATACTCGCATCCGATCGCATTCCGGCCTCCCGATTCGATCAAAATTGAAGCGCCGACGCAGACGAGCATCGTCATCAGCGGCATCGACAAGCAGCTCGTCGGACTGGTAGCGGCGAAGATACGCTCGCTCCGTCCACCCGAGCCGTACAAGGGAAAAGGAATTAAATACGAAGGCGAGTACATCCGCAGAAAAGCGGGCAAGACAGCGGCTACCGTCGGCGCGAAATAAATAACGGGCACGATCCACAGCTATCGATAAGAGTACGTATGATCAACAAAGAAGTAATACAGCGACGCTTGAAAATCAAGGCATCTATCCGAAAAAAAATTACGGGCACGGCCGCACGTCCGCGGTTGACGGTATACCGCAGCCTGGGGAACATCTACGGCCAGATCATTGATGATGTCGCCGGGAAGACATTGGTTGCGGCCTCGTCGATTTCGAAAGAAGTGAAATCCGAATTGACCGGAGCGAAATCAAAAAAAGATAAAAGCGTGATCGTCGGCAAAATTCTCGCGAAAAAAGCGCTCGAAAAAAATATCAAGAATGTTGTGTTCGACCGTAACGGGTTATTGTATCACGGCCGCGTGAAAGCGCTGGCGGACGGAGCTCGAGAGGGCGGCTTAAAGTTCTAAGATGTATTTGCTGCTGGAAGGAATCGCCCGCACTCTTGTCGGGTCGTCTAATGGCAGGACAACGCCCTTTGGAGGCGTCTGTAGAGGTTCGAATCCTCTCCCGACAGCAAGAAACACAATGGACGACGCAAAAAATTTATCAATGAAGTGAAGAGGTTTACCCGTGGCACGAATTAAAGCGAACGAACTCGAATTAAAAGATAAGCTGGTCCACATCAACCGCGTTGCAAAAGTGGTGAAGGGCGGACGCAGGTTCAGTTTTAACGCGATCGTCGTTGTCGGGCGACGGCAACGGCCATGTCGGCATCGGCCTCGGCAAAGCGAACGAAGTGGCCGATGCGATCTCCAAGGGAATTGATGACGCGAAGAAAAATGTTGTTACGGTTCCGATCGTCAACGGAACGATTCCCCACGAAGTGATCGGAAAGTTTGGAGCGGGGAAAGTTCTCTTGAAGCCTGCATCGCCCGGAACAGGGTTGATCGCCGGAGGCGGCGTCCGTGCACTGCTCGAGTCTGCCGGGGTGAAAGACATTCTCACGAAACAAATGGGCTCCTCCAACCCGCACAACGTCGTGAAAGCGACGCTCGCCGGGCTGCTCAGCCTTCGGGATGCCCGGACGGTTGCGACAAGAGCGCGGCATTTCTCTTCAGGAATTATTCCAGAACTAAAAAATTATGGCAGCACACAAAAAAATAAAGATTACACAGATTCGCAGCGTGGTGCATACACTGGAACGCCATAAACGCACAATCGAAGCGCTCGGCTTGGGGCGCCCGAATTATTCCGTCGTCCATACCGATACGCCGCAAATCCGGGGTATGATAAACGCGGTTCGTCATTTGGTCGTTGTCGAAGAAGTGAAATCATAATTATTGTAGCGCGGCTCGACTAGTCAAGTCGCTGACCTCAGCAACCGAGATCAAAGGAAAATTACCATGGCGGCGATTTTAAGCAATTTACGGTACGCAAAAGGTTCGCGAAAGAAAACGAAACGAATCGGGCGTGGACAGGGTTCGGGACATGGCGGAACGGCCACGCGCGGACATAAGGGACAAGGCTCGCGTTCGGGTTCCGGCCTCAAGCGCGGGTTCGAGGGTGGGCAGATGCCGCTGACCCGGCGCCTTCCGAAATTCGGATTCACGAGTCCTTTTCGCGTTGAGTATCGCGTGGTCAATGTTGATATGCTGCAAAAACTGGCGACCGACGGAAGAGTGAAAGATACGGTAACGCCGGAGCTCCTGCACGAGCTCGGCATCGTGTCAAAGAAAACGGCCTAGTGAAGATCCTTGGCGACGGCGAGTTAAAGGCGAAATTGGATATCTCGGCGCACAAATTCAGCAAATCTGCGGTGGAGAAGATCACGGCTGCCGGGGGAAAAGCGACGGAGATACGCACCGAGAAACCCGCAGCAGTAAAAAAATCATAGCAAATCTCCATGAGCAAATTAGACGAAAATATTCGCAACATCTTTAAGATTCAAGAACTGCGAACGCGCGTGTTGTTCACCGCGGCGCTGCTGATCGTCGTCCGCATTGGTTCGCACGTTACGCTCCCCGGGTGTCGATGCTTCGGTGCTTGCGGAATCGATGCGCAACCAGGCGTCGAACACGCTCTTTGGTCTCTACGACTTGTTTGTCGGCGGCGCATTCAGCCATGCGGCAATTTTTGCGCTCGGCATTATGCCGTATATCAGCGCCTCTATCATCATCCAATTGCTCGGAGCGGTTGTCCCGTTTTTCCAGAAGCTGCAGAAAGAAGGAGAGAACGGCCGGAAGAAGATAACCCAGTACACGCGGTACGGCACGGTGCTCATTTCGATTCTCCAGGCATGGGGCGTCAGCGTCCGCTTGGTAAGTCTTAATGCCGCGGGTGTTTCGATCGTGCCGCAGCAGGTGCAGGGATTCGGTTTTGCGCTCAGCACGATTATCGTGCTGACGACGGGGACGATGTTCATGATGTGGCTCGGGGAACAGATAACGGAACGTGGAATTGGAAACGGCATTTCGCTGATCATCTTCATCGGCATCATCGCCCGCTTCCCCATTGCCATCCTGGACGAGTTTCAACTTGTCAATTCCGGCGCGAGGCCGATCATCGTCGAGCTGATCATCTGGGCGTTCATGCTCTTGATCATCGCCGGCGTTGTCATGGTAACGCAAGGAACGCGCCGGATACCGGTGCAGTACGCGAAGCGTGTCGTCGGCAGAAAAGTGTACGGCGGTGTGACGCAGTATATTCCGATGCGTGTCAACACAGCCGGAGTTATGCCGATCATCTTCGCACAGTCGATCATGTTCATTCCGAGCACGATCCTGACGTTCTTCCCGGACAGTGATTTTGTCGCGTCGATCGCAGGATATCTCGAACACACGTCGTTTACGTACTCGTTCTTTTATGGATTGATGATTGTTTTCTTCACCTATTTCTACACTGCCATTGCTTTCAACCCGAAAGACGTGGCGGATAACATGCAGAAGCAGGGAGGGTTTATTCCGGGTATTCGACCGGGAAAGCATACGTCGGATTTTATCGACAATATTTTGACAAAGATTACTTTACCCGGCTCGATCTTTCTTGCCATCATCGCCATTCTTCCGGCATTCATGGTGCGGTTCGGAGTAACGACCAGCTTCGCTTCGTTCTTCGGCGGAACAAGTTTGCTGATCATTGTCGGTGTTGCGCTGGATACCCTTCAGCAGGTCGAGTCCCATTTGCTGATGCGCCATTACGACGGGTTCATGAAGAGCGGCAAGATCAAAGGACGAATCGGACGGTAATTTTTTGCAGCGGCGGTGTGGTGTCCATGGTCACGATCAAAACGGAAAAAGAAATCGCCCTGATTCGGGAAAGCTCGCAGATCGTCGCCGATGTTTTGAGGTTGTTGGAGAAACAGATTTATCCCGGGATTGCAACGAAAGAGCTCGATTCACTTGCTGAAGATTTTATCCGGAGCAGCGGCGGCTTCCCGGCGTTCAAAGGATACGGAAACGACCGCCGCAATCTTTTCCCGGCGTCGATTTGTGTTTCGATCGACAATGAAGTCGTTCACGGGATCCCGGGCAACCGGGTGTTGAAAGAGGGTGAAATCGTCTCGCTCGATGTTGGTGTGTTGAAGAATGGATTTTTCGGCGACGGGGCGTATACGTTTCCCGTCGGAAAGGTCTCTGAAGGAAAAGCGCGGTTGATGAGAGTGACGCAGGAATCGCTGGATAAAGGCGTTGAGCAGGCGGTCGAAGGAAATTATCTTCACGATATTTCGCATGCGGTCCAGCACCATGTCGAATTGGCGGGGTTTTCAGTTGTGCGGGATTTGGTAGGACACGGCATCGGGAAAGAATTGCACGAAGAACCGCCGGTTCCGAATTACGGCAAAGCGAAAACGGGATTGAAGTTGAAGGAAGGAATGACGATCGCCATAGAACCGATGGTCAATTTTGGAGTGTACACGGTGCATACCGGCGGCGACGGATGGACGATTCTTACAGCCGACAACGAGCCGTCTGCTCATTTTGAACATACTGTTGTCGTTCGAAAAAACAAAGCAGAAGTTTTAACTCAGTAATCTCAGGCGCAATGGCAAAGCAAGGAGCAATTAAGGTCGACGGGACAATTACTGAAACGTTGCCCAATGCCTCGTTTAAAGTGAAGCTGGACAACGGACACGAAATCCTTGCACACATTTCCGGCAAAATGCGGATGAATTATATTAAGATTTTGGTCGGTGATAAGGTTACGGTGGAACTTTCACCGTATGACCTTTCCAAAGGGCGTATCACCTACCGCTACAAATGAGCGAGTACGAGGAAAGGAACAAGCAATGAAAGTTCGGGCATCAGTAAAACGGTTGTGTGAAAACTGCAAAGATCATCCGACGCAAAGGCGTTGTAAGAGTAATTTGCAAAAATCCGAAGCACAAGCAGCGCCAAGGATAATTCCTCGGCAAAATTTTTTCGGAGCGGACCAAAGAGTTGTTTAACAAGGAGAACAAAAAGTGGCTCGTATAGCTGGAGTCGATTTACCCAAAAATAAACGGTCGGAAATCGGGTTGACGTACATCTACGGGATCGGCCGCACAACGTCGCAGAAAATTCTCACAAAGGCCGGCGTCGACCTAAACAAGAAGATCGGCGATTTGAACGACGACGAAGTATCGAAGATTCGTACGATCATCCAGGCGGAGTACAAGACCGAAGGCGCGATGCGGAGCGAAATGCAGATGAACATCAAGCGCCTGATGGATATCGGGTCGTACCGCGGGCTGCGTCATCGGAAGGGATTGCCTGTGCGCGGGCAGCGGACGCGGACGAATTCCCGCACCCGGAAAGGCAAGCGCAAGACGGTTGCCGGGAAGAAGAAAGTATTGGCGAAGAAATAATTAATCTCATCCAAAGAATAGTCTTTGGATGAAAAGGAGAAGACGTGGCAAAAGAACCGACACAAGCGGCGGCAAAAACCCCGGCATCAACGACGGCGGCGGCGCCCGTTGCGAAGAAGAAAAAGAAAATTCACGTTGACGTGAACGGCAAAGCCTTTATCAAGGCGACGTTCAACAACGTCATCATCACGCTGACGGATATTTACGGCAACACCATCGCATGGTCGTCGGCGGGAAAGAATGGTTTTAAAGGGTCGCGCAAGAATACTCCGTTTGCCGCCCAGGTATCCGCAGAAGCTGCGGCGAAGGAAGCGTACGATATGGGTCTTCGCAAAGTTGAAGTATTTGTGAAGGGGCCCGGCTCCGGCCGCGAGGCCGCGATTCGCTCACTGCAAACTGCGGGCCTCGAAGTCTCGATCATCCGCGACATCACGCCTATACCGCACAACGGCTGCCGTCCGCCGAAGCGTCGTCGCGTGTAAAGCTGTCGAAGAGTTTATATTATTCATCACTTATAGGAAGTATACATCAATGGCAAGATATATTGACGCCAGTTGCAGGCTGTGCCGGCGGGAACGTCAGAAGCTTTTTTTGAAGGGAACGAAGTGCTTCACGGAAAAATGCCCCGTCGAGCGGCGAAATTTCCCGCCCGGGCCGCACGGGCAATCGCGAAGGCAAAAAGTTTCCGAATACGGGCTCCAGCTTCGGGAGAAACAAAAGATCCGAAGAATGTACGGGCTGCTCGAAACACAATTCAGAAATTATTTTGAGAAGTCGCTTCGTCAGACGGGCAAAACTGCGGAAATTCTTGTCAAGACGCTCGAACGACGGTTTGACAACGTTGTGTACCGCATGGGTTTTGCTCCTTCACGCAAAACGGCGCGACAGTTGATTATCCACGGACATTTTTCCATCAACAGCAAGCCGGTTGACATACCGTCGGTGCTGTTGAAAGCCGGCGACGTTATCAGTGTGAATGAACGGAGCAAGAAGTTGGAAGTCATTCACAGCTCCATGAAGCGCATGAAGGATACTTCGATGCTTCCATGGCTCAGCCTGGACAAAGCGAATCTTAACGGAACGTTTCTTCAAATTCCGGAACGCACCGACATTCCTTTGCCGGCGAACGAACAACTCGTCGTCGAGTTGTATTCAAAGTAATCGATTTTTTTCACAACAACTTAAAACGTGTGAAAGTGAGTGAATCTCATGAGTCTTGTAAACTTTCAAATGCCTGAAGGAATAGTGCTGGATGAAGTAAATCATTCTACCACGTTTGGCAGATTTATTGTTCAGCCGTTGGAAAAGGGTTTTGGGGTGACGATCGGCAATGCGTTCCGGCGCGTGCTCTTGTCGTCGCTTCCGGGGTACACAATCACTGCGATCCGCATCGAAGGTATCGTTCATGAATTCTCGACGCTGCCGGGACTGGTTGAGGATGTCTCCGACATGATTCTCAACCTCAAGGAAGTGCGCCTGAAAGCGACGAACAAAAAAGTCGGCAAAGTGATGGTACACTTGAAAGGGCCGGGAAAATTCAAAGCCGGCGATATTCAAAAAGCGAGTGCGGAAGTTGAAATTTTGAACCCCGACCATCACATCGCGACGTTGAACAAAGATGCCGACTTCGAAATCGAACTTCGCATCGGGCGCGGCAAAGGGTACGTAACGTCGGAAGAGAACAAATTGCCGGACCAAACGCTCGGCGTCATTGCAATCGACTCGATCTTTACGCCGATCAAAAACGTGCGCTATTTTGTCGAACCGACCCGCGTCGGCCAGCAGACGGACTACGAAAAATTGATTTTGGAGATTGAGACCGACGGCTCTATTGTGCCGGAAGAAGGGCTGACGTACGCAGGAAAAGTGCTGCGCGAACATATTCAACTCTTCACCAACTTCGATTCGGAACCCGAAACAGAAAAGGAAGAAGTGGAAGAGGATGCCGAAGTTGCGCGCATCCGGAAAGTTCTGAAGACAAGCGTGGACGACCTTGAGTTGTCGGTGCGATCCCATAATTGCCTGCGTGCGGCGGACATCAAGACCATCGCCGACCTCGTGCGCCGCGAAGAAGCCGAGCTGCTGAAGTTCCGCAACTTCGGACGGAAATCGCTTGCAGAACTCTCAGCGATCATCGAAGAGGAAGGACTGACATTCGGCATGGATGTCGACAAGTATTTAAAGGACAGCGAATAAACAAAGGATAATGCAATGATTCACGGCAGAGCTGGTCGGAAACTTAAACGGACATCAAGCCATCGCAAAGCGACGTTCAGCGCTCTTTCAACGGTCGCTGTTCCGGCATAAAAAAATCCGCACGACCCTCGCGAAGGCGAAGGAAATGCGGATGGTTGTTGAAAAAATAATTTCCCGTGCGAAGCGCACGGCGGCGAAAGAAGCCGCGGGTGGACCGAAAGACATTCATGCACGCCGTGAAGTCGCCCGGTTCATTCACGATAAGGACGTCGTCAAAATATTGTTCGGCGAAATTGCCTTGAAAGTTGGACAACGTGCAGGCGGGTATACCCGCGTCGTCAAATTAGGACGCCGGTTCGGCGATGCGGCGGAAGTGGCCGTGCTCGAGTTGGTAGACTACAATACCGGCAAAGAAGAAACGAAATCGACGGTGAAGCCGAAACGTGCGCGCCGGACTCCCCGAAAGAAAACAGAAACCGCTGCATCTCCGGCCACTGAACAAGCACCGGAGTCTCAATCCACCGTTACGCCGGCTCCTGAAAAAAAAGCAACGTAAAAAATAAAAAGGATAGCATAGCATCCCTTACTGTAGTGGCACGTGTGTTACGAAGTTCCATCATGAAGAGGGTGTGAGGTATGAAAATTGTCACGGTAGATTTTGTTGTCGGCGTCGCAAACCTGAAACAGCTCCCCAAAGATAATTTCCCCGAAATTGTATTTATCGGCAGGTCGAACGTCGGAAAATCGTCGCTGCTGAACAAGCTCTGCAATAGAAAGGGACTCGCCCGCATCAGCTCGACGCCCGGTAAAACAAGGGAGTTGAATTATTATCTCGTGAACAAAGAGATGTACTTTATAGACTTGCCCGGCTATGGCTACGCAAAAGTCGCCGAGCAAGTGAAAGCGGGCTGGACGTCGCTCATCGAATCGTTCTTCCATGACAGAAGACAAATCGCTCTCGGCGTACAGATTGTCGACGCCCGGTTAGGACCGACGGAGCTTGACACCACAATGATGGGTTGGCTTGATTTCTATGACGTTCCGTTCGTCCTTGTGCTCACGAAAGCCGATAAAATCCCGTTTAATAAGCTTCAGACTCAAATCAAAAACGTGCAAGACCGACTTGCCAAATACACACACCTTTCTGCCGTTCTTCAGTTCTCGGCGGTCACCGGAGACGGACGCTGCGATCTGTTGAACACGATCGAGTCTTTTGTGAACGCAAAAGAGATCTCTTCATCTAAGCACTACATCCCCTCTGCGGTCGCATAAGCACCGGCAAGAAAATGTCGGACACCTCGTTGATTTACCTTACCAAATATTTCGACTTTTCGCGATTTTCTCGATACGGTGTCCGACTTCTCCTCGTTCCTCGGCATTTCTTGATTCTCATACACATTTGCAGTACTTTTGTATGTCTTTTTAATCAATTCTTTTATCCGACCACGAAAAAATTAACACGAAAGATGCGACTATGAAAAAAAGATTATTCACTCCCGGCCCGACTCCGGTTCCCGAGCACGTGATGCTGAAAATGGCGGAGCCGATCATTCATCATCGCAATCCTGAGTTTAACGATGTCCTGACGCGCGTCAATCAAAATTTGAATTACCTCTTCCAGACCGAGCAGCCGGTTCTTACACTGACCAGCTCCGGTACCGGAGGGGTTGAGTCGACGTTTGTCAGTTTGTTTTCTCCGGGCGACACGATCGTTTCGGTGAACGGGGGAAAATTCGGCGAGCGGTGGGTGAAAATGCCGAAAGCGTACGGCTTGAACGTCGTTGAAATTAAAGTTGAATGGGGAAAGGCGCCGACGGCGCAGCAGATTCTCGATGCTCTTCGAGCACATCCGAATGCCAAGGGCGTGTACCTTACACACAGTGAAACCTCCACCGGTACGGCGACCGACGTGAAGGCGCTGTCAAAAGTGATCCGAGAGAATTCTAACGCACTTGTTTGTGTTGACGGCATCACTGCTGTCGGTGCTCATGAACTCCGGTTTGATGAATGGGGACTCGACGTCTGCGTTACCGGTTCGCAAAAAGGTCTGATGATTCCGCCGGGACTTGCGTTCGTTGCGCTGAGCAAACGCGCTATCGCGGCGATGGAGACCTCGACGCTTCCGAAATTTTACTTCGACCTTCGCAAAGCGCTGAAGTCGTACGAAAAAAATGATACGCCGTGGACTCCTGCCGTCTCGCTCGTTATCGGAGTTGATGCAGCGTTGGAGATGCTGAAAGCGGAGGGGATCGAAAACATCTGGCGCCGTCATGAACGGCTGGCGACGGCGATCCGCGCCGGAGTTGTGGCGCTCGGCCTGAAATTATTTTCAGAATTTCCGTCGTTCGCCGTGACACCCGTATGGCTTCCCGAAGGAATGGATTGGAAAGTGTTCAATAAAACTCTCAAGTCGAAATACGGAATAACGATTGCCGGAGGACAAGATGATTATGCCGGAAAGATATTCCGTATTTCCCACCTCGGGTATTACGATGAACTCGATATGGTTACGATGATCGGCGCCCTTGAGCTGACGTTAAAAGAATGCGGATACAAATTTGAACTCGGCGCCGGTGTTCAAGCTGTTTTAAAATCGTTCGCGCAATGATGTCGTTCTTCGGGAAAAATAATTCCGTCACACTGTTTGTTTACTTTGTACATTAGTTGATCTCCTCCCCCGTTGGAAATAACGGGGGAGGGTTAATCACCATCAACTCACACTGATTCTCTTACCATCGAAAGCACTTGCCATGAAAATACTCATCAGCGATCCCATCGAACAATCATGCGTCGATATCCTGACGCGTGAAGGATTTCAGGTTGATCTGAAGCCGGGAATTTCTCCGGAAGAGATAAAAAAAATCATCCCGGAATATGCAGCTCTTATTGTCCGCAGCGGAACGAAAGTCACTGCCGACATTATCCAGGAAGCTCACGCGATGAAAGTGATCGGCCGCGCGGGAGCCGGTGTTGATAATATTGACGTTGAAGCGGCTTCCCGGCGCGGTATCATCGTCATGAATACGCCGGGAGGCAATACTGTTTCCACTGCCGAGCATACAGTGTCGATGATGCTTTCTCTTTCCCGAAATATTCCACAAGCATACATGAGCTTGGTAAACGGTAAGTGGGACAGAAAGAAATATATGGGAACGGAGGTGATGGGGAAAACGCTCGGCATTATCGGGATGGGAAAAATCGGAAGAGAGGTTGCTTCGAGATGCCTCGCGTTCGGAATGACCGTCATCGGGTTTGACCCCGTTCTCGCAAACGATGTTGCCTCGAAACTCGGCGTAGAACTCGTGTCGCTGGACGAGATTTACCGTCGTTCGGATTTCATTACCGTGCACACTCCGCTCAACGATGAAACGCGGGGATTGCTCAACGAGAAAACTTTTGCGAAATGCAAGAAAGGCGTTCGTGTTATTAATTGCGCACGCGGAGGGATCATCAACGAAGCGGCGCTTCTCAACGCGTTGAACACCGGACAGGTTGCCGGTGCTGCGCTCGACGTTTTTGTTGAGGAACCGCCGAAAGGAAACCCGCTGCTGCAACATCCCCGGTTGATCGCAACGCCGCATCTTGGCGCATCGACGGAAGAAGCTCAGGAGAAAGTCGCCATCCAGATTGCCGAACAACTTGCTGATGCGCTGCATGACCGGGGAATTTCTGGTGCAGTGAATGCGGTTGCGCTTCAATCGGGAATTCCCGCAGAAATAAAGCCATACCTCGTTCTTGCGGAAAAGATGGGAAGCCTGCAGGCGCAAATTATGAAAGGAAAGCTGAGAGACATTACTATCGAAACACGCGGGCGAACTGCTGCAGAAGCATGTCGAACTGCTGACAACCGGCGTGTTAAAAGGTTTCTTTTCGAAGCTTATGAGCCAGCCCGTGAACTATATTAACGCTCCAATCATTGCACAATCGACGGGCATCCGGGTGAGCGAAAAGAAAGAGCGGGACAGCGAAAACTACAATCAATTGCTGACAGTGGAATATTCGACGGATCAGGAAGAACGCTCGTTCGCCGGAACAGTCTTTGGAACGACAAAGCCCCGGATCGTGCGGATAGATGCGTTCTATTTTGAAGTGAATCCTGAAGGCATTCTCTTATTCTATACAAATACCGACAAACCGGGAATGCTGGCTCATGTCGGTTCGATCCTGGCGGCGGAAAAGGTCAATATTGCGGGATTGTCGCTTGGCCGAACCGGCATCGGTGAAAAAGCATTGGTTGTTGTCAGTGTCGATACGCCGATTCCGGAAAAGATGCTGCAGCAAATTCGGTCGCTTGACGGCATTTTTGACGCGAAAGTCGTCTCACTGTAAATAATTGAATGAACACTTGACTAAAATGTCAAGAATATCTACCTTAAGCGACTTTAGCCAAGAAAAACAGGGGGAAAATCTCGTCCCTTCGCGGCGGTGGAAGAGATATTTTATTTGAAGTTAACCCCGGAAAAACTTGACAAAGCGCTATCTTGGATGTAAATTAACACAACAAAAAAATAACATATACGAAATACGGAAAAAAAGGTTTCAACGGCGGGAAATCAAAGTTTACGATTGTGATATCCGGCAAAGTAGTTCGCAAGGCCTCGAGATTTCTATCATAGGTGATTGTTGAATTGAATTCTACCATTTTTAACATCGTTGTTTTTCCCTCCGACCTAAGTTCTGCTTTTTATATCGCAGCCAGAGTCGTACTCTATCTCACTACGGATATAATCCGATTCATCACCTATTGTTGAGTCCCCTCGCATTTCTAAGGCGTTGGATCTTGGAGCATATACCTTTATGAAATTTTCACCTCATCATTGCAAAAAAAATCTTTCGAATTTTTAATTCACGGCTCTTCTAATGTTTTTGCAGGAGTGCAGTATTATGATGACCCCAATAACAAAACAAAGGAGAATAAACATGCGACGGGAGTGCTACAGAACTCTACTCGTTGCCTTTCTACTTTTTCCAACCGCAGTGCTTATGGCAGCGGGTGGGAAGATAACAGGAAAGGTAACCGATCATGAAACGGGCGAAGCGCTTGTCGGAGCCACGGTGAGAGTGGAAGGCACGTCATTTGGTGCCACTACCGATGCCAATGGTGTTTTTAGTATTGCGAATATTAGTGCGGGAACGTACACGTTGATATCATCGTACATTGGGTACCAGCAAATCACGATTTCTAATATTGAAGTCCACGAAGGTCTTATTGCGGAAGCCAAATTTGCGCTTCCTGCGGAAGGCGTAAAGGTAGGGACGGTTTTGATTGTTGCTCAGAGACCTCTCGTCGAAAAATCCGCAACGAACGAAGTTCGAATTCTCAACAGCGATTTTTTGAGCACGATTCCAATCCGAAATGTGACTGAAGCTGCAGCGTTGCAGCCCGGCGTCGTACTGAGGAATAACTTAGTGTATGTCAGAGGGAGCCGCGCTGATGAAACCGGCTACTCACTTGAGGGTGTCAATGTTACGGATATTTATAACGGCGGACGCGGTGTACAAGTCGCACCCGACGCTGTTGAGCAAATGGAAGTGCAGACCGGAGGATATCCGGCCGAGTTTGGCGGAGCGAACGGCGGTATTGTCAGCACGCAGCTTCGTACAGGGGGAGAGAAGTTAAAAGTATCTGTCCGTGCGGAAACGGATAACTATACGTCGCAAGGGAAAGAGGCCTTGGGAGGATACTCCTATGGTTACTCCGATTACGTTGGTTCTGTGAGTGGCCCTGTGATATCTGATAAAGTACGGTTTTTCGGAACGGTAGAGAACCAATTCTACCGCGACCCCGGATCGTTTGTCGCTCAGACTTCGACCGGCCAAAATGCCGCGACTGGTGCAGGTACAAACGCCAGTTACGCCAGCCCGAGATTCTGGAACGGATTTAATTATACAGGATTGATAGCACAGCCTCAGTACGGAATCTCACACCCAGATTCCTTAACCACCAGCACTCTTAACTTAAATTATCCGGGCGGGAACCTCATCGGAGGCCAGCTTGATCAGTATTCATACACCGGTACTCTTTTGTTCGATCTTGGAAATGTTCAACTGCGCGGCTCGGGATCGTACTCGGATGTATTCTCCCAAAATCCGGCAAGTATTGGAACCATGCTTGATCTTCAAAGATTGCCCGTTAACTCGTATGAAAATGGGTTCGGTAATGTTAAGTTGACACAGTTCTTTAATCCCAAGACATATTACGAACTCGATGTGAATTATTATAGAAATTTTTACAAGACAGGGTGGGATCCAACACTGAAAGGGAATTTCTCCGCATACGGCGGTCCTCAATCGAATCCCCAGTTCAATGAGCAAAATGGTGTTTATACAACAGATCTCGTGAACTCACCCTATAATATTTTTGGCCCGACGACTGGCGGCGGCTTGTCGGTTGACCAGCCGGGAACACTTCTTGCGACCACCCCGGGAATGACTTCAGAAACTTCGCTCGGCGGTCGACTGGACTTTTCTAAGGAGCTTGACAATCAGTCCTTGAAGTTTGGCGGCGACTACACATACTACACGATTCGTCATTTTGGGGCGGCCGTAAATGTGCAGTATTCAATTGTGAATAACAAAAGTCTAAATTTAGCACAACAGGAAGCCGCGTTGAGGGGAACCGGCTATAACAACTACGGCTACAATGTTTTCGGTACCCCGATTGACGATAATGTTATGATTGGAAACACCATAGTGGATTTTGGCCCGCCGCATCCGGTTAACGGTTCAGCGTATTTGCAGGACAAAATCGTGCTCTCGGACATTGACCTTAATATTGGGTTGAGATACGACTACATCAACCCCGATAGCTGGGCTTTTGTTGATCCTCAAGGCATCAACTTTAATGACTCGCTCAACGTCGTCTCCTCAGCTTCTATGAAGAAGACCCCTATTACACAACAGGTAAGCCCGCGTATAGGCGTATCTTTCCCTGTGAGCGATATTACTGTATTCCATGCACAGTACGGCAAGTTCATTCAAGAATCCGAATTGATCGACTCGTACGGAGGAATGGGCTTGATGTATAACATCTTGCACGGCGGGAATTACGAGCAAACTCCGCTCGGGTATGGTTTGCAACCGGAACGGACTACATCAGTATGAGCTCGGTTTTTCGCAACAGATTGGAGACAATGCTTCGTTTGACGTCACCACTTTCTATAAAGATATTTCTGACCAGGTTCAATTCCGTCTGATTCTCCCCGACGGCTTGGGTGAAAACAGAAGTTATTATACGTTAGTGAACGGCGACTTCGCGACGAGCAAGGGTGTCGAATTTAAAGTTACACTCCGCCGCACGAATCGGGTTGAAGCTCAACTCAATTACACGTTTGCAAGCGCTGAAGGCACTGGGTCGGGCGCAAACAGTTCTGCGGGAAGTGCTTCTGATCAACACGGGTACACCGCGAACATCCCTTTCCCGACTTCGTTTAGTCAGGAAAACACGGGGAGTCTTAACATTGATTACCGCTACGCAAAGAATGACGGCGGCCCGATTCTTCAACGAGCCGGCGTAAATTTATTGATGCAGTTTGGGAGCGGATATCCGTACACGTTAGAGACAATATCGCAGAACAATATAGGCGATGCTCGCTTCCAGGAACCGTTGGAACCGATTGGGTACTCGACAACCCCGTGGACATTCGAAGTTGACCTCCGCGTAGATAAGACGGTGACAATCGGCTCATTGGATGCCATGTTCTATATATATGTCCAGAACCTTCTCAATACACAGAATGCAGATAATGTGTTCATGAGGACTGGCGACCCGGCAAATGATGGCTGGTTGGGCACAACGCAAGGACAATCCTATGCCGCTGCACAGTATAATCCGGCACTTTACCAATCCGTCTATAATAGCGCCAATAATGGCACCAATGCCAACAACTACTTGTCGCCTCGGCAAATCAGATTCGGAGTTCAAATTGAATACTAAGAAGAATAAGAAAAACCAGGAGGAACACTTTATGGTCCGTAGAGAATATCTTAGCGCGATTGTTGCAGCCCTTCTTCTTGTGTCTTGGATCGTTTCTCCACAGGCTCAAGCTAAGGGTCGTGCAGACAAGGAAAGTAACGACGGTAATAAGAAGCTATCCAAAGTCCAAGCTGGCAGCCCTTACGCCCCTATTGATATCAACAATATCTTCAACTACTACTCAAACCAGGGGGACGGATCGTTTAACCCTTATACGACAAGTAATGAGGGTTTCGAATTCCCCATAGGTTCCTCTAGCGGGACATGTATTTTTGAGGATGGCCTCGTCTGGACAGCCTTCAAGAACGACACCCTCCTTTGCGGCGGCTCCACCTATAATCACGGCTTACAGGGTGGAAGGATAACCGCGAACGGAACGGCGACTAGTTTACCTACAGCATCATCTCCGGACGACCCCACAAATAAGATATATCGGATTCGTCCGGACATCAGACCTACCACTAATGCAGACACGATAGCCCTTGAGACCAATCTTCTGCAGAACAGTGAAGTGGGATACATCAATCAATTCCAAAGCACCAGTGCTTCCGCTCTTCTGCAGCAATACTGGGCTGATTGGAATAACTGGCCGGCAACCCAAGGCGCACCATACACGGACGTGAATCATGACGGCGTGTATGAACCGAATATCGACATACCCGGTTTTCCAGGTGCAGACCAGACTCAGTGGATGGTTATGAACGATGTGAATCCGACATTACACCATAGCCTTATATGGTTCGAATCCTATAGGGATTGAAGTACAGCGCACGATCTGGGCATATAACCGGCCCGGAGCTTTGGGAAACACCATTTTTATCAGCTACAAGTTTATCAACAAGAGTGGTGTGGAATTAGATTCGATGTACGTGTCGCAATGGTGCGATCCCGATCTTGGGTTCGCCGGAGATGACGCTACTGGCTGCGATACAACAAGAAGCCTTGGATATGTGTACAACGGTGAACCGACGGATGCGAATTTCGCAAGCTTAGGACTCCCGCCGCCGTCAGCCGGTTTTGACTTCTTTCAGGGTCCCAAAATACCGGGAGCGGCAACCGATACAGCTATTTTCGACGATGCGTATCTTCCCGGCTATCAAGAATTTGCCGATGACAGCATTCACATTCTTCATCAACGGCAATACTACTTTCGGAGACCCGAACCTCAGCCTCTAACGGTCCGAATGGTACGCCGCAGTGGTACAACCTTATGAGAGGATTGATAAGCACGAAAGGAACGCCGTTTCCTGCAGCGGTAACTAATGGCGGCAATTATTGCTATCCCGGCGACCCGACGAACGGCGGCTCCAACAGCCCATTTACCTTTATTGGACCGGCTGCGGTTTCTGCTCCGGCAGACGTGCGCATGGCGCTCTGCTCGGGTCCCTTTACAATGGGCATTGGCGATACTCAGCAGGTTGTCGTGGCTGCGTTAGTCGGATTGGGCTCTGATTACCTTTCAAGCATCACCGTTTTGAAATCAAACGATGATATTGCTCAGAACGCTTACAATGCGCTGTTCCAGCTTGCAGTTCCCCCTCCCTCGCCGGTAGTGCACGTCGCTCAGTTGGACAAGGAGATTATCCTTTCATGGGGCGACCCTGTGGGTTCTGCTAATACCGAGAACGCTGTTTCAAAAGGATATACTTTTGAGGGCTACAATGTTTATCAGTACCTTCGCAACAATACGAGCGGCGCGAAGCTCATCAAGACTTTTGATCTCGTTGACGGAATAAAGACTATTCAGGACACTATTTTCAGCGTCCCCTTGGGAACATATATTGTTACCCCGACCGAGTATGGCACAGACGACGGCATCAGCCACTCAATCACGATTACTCAGGATGCCATTGCGGGTGGTTCTCTTGTCGACAGCCGTGATTATTATTTTGCGGTAACGGCGTACAGTTACAATCCGACAACAGGATTAGTTCCACACGCGCTTGAAAGTTCTCCTTCAATCCTTGATTGCCGTCCGCAGTCGTCTCTGAATGGCGTGCGCTATTACAATAAACCGGGAGATACCCTTGCCGTAACCCAGACCGGCGTCTCTAACGGTTTTGTCATCGCACAAGTGTCGGATCCGAGTGCATTGACCGGCGACACATATCAAGTCGGATTCACTTTTGATACAGCCAGCGGCAACACATACTGGAATTTAACCGATTTGACCAAAGGGAAGACGTTAGCGACGAAAGGTGTGCAGAGTCAACCGGTGCTGCCGGCAGGTGGCAACAACCCCGGGGCTATAATTACTAATGGAGTTGCGGTACAGACTTTTGGTCCCCCTCCTGGAATGAATCCGGGCGGCCAGGCTGTAGGCTGGAATATTCCTGCAGGCAAAAGAGATTGGTCGAGTTTAGATGCAGGTCTCTTTGGTCTTGAAGGGTTTAATGTTTCTGGTACCGGCGGCGCGATGGGAATGGGCCAGGACTGGGGAGCTGTGTGGGGAGCCGGCACTTCAACTGTTACACCCGATAAATTGCACAAGGTGTTGATCAAGTTCGCGACAATTGATACGAATTTCAATATCGTGAACCCAGCCGATCCGAATGTGTCAATGGCGTATCGATATTTGAGACATTCAACTTTAGCATTCCCCTTCCCCGACTCGGCGACAAACGATCCTAATCCTGGCGCAGGCTACCATCTTCAGGATAGGCGACCAGTTCCGTTGGCGGCGTTTGATGAGGATAATAATATGCAACGGCTCGATGTCGGCTTTATGGAGACCAATAGTGCCGGAGGGATTCCGGATGGCAAATACGATCCTCCAACAACAGGTTCTGGTATTGACAACTGCGAAGTTGCTCGCGAGTATTTGTTCATCTTTGCCACGAATTATACTGCGCCGCCTGCGGCGAATAATCCGCTTATTCCGGCAGATATTCTCGACGACAATTCGCCGATGATGTGGTGGATCGTGGCAACGATGCGGGGTACTAACTTGTTCACTGCTGGGGATGAATTCGAGATTATTCCCGATTACGTCAACACCCCCGCAATCACGTTTACGTTCAAAACGGTTGCCCCAACCGATAATACGGTGGACCAGAAGGCCGATATCACTAAGATCAATGTTTTCCCGAATCCGTATTTCGGTTTCAACAGACTCGAAGCTGATAAATACGACCGATGGGTTCGGTTCACACACATGCCTTCGAAAGCAACGATTCGCATTTTCAACCTTGCGGGTATTCTCGTCCGGACATTAGTGAAGAATGATCTTACACAATTCACGGACTGGGATCTGCTGAATGAACATAAACTGCCGGTTGCTGCAGGAATGTATATAGCCTACATTGACTGCGGAAGCCTCGGGACGAGGACGATAAAACTGGCAATTATTCCGGAACAGCAGTTCTTAGATCACTATTGAGAATCAGTAAGGGATGACAATGAAAACATTGCTATTTGAAAATTTTATAATTGGAAGGAGATATTCGATGAATATCATACTAAAGCGCTTGGCGTGTGTTTTTGTGTTTACCTCTCTGCTTTTCGTAGCAGCATTTGCAGGGAATACAGACCGCACCGGCACCGCAGGCGCGCAGGAACTCTTAATTCCTACCGGTGCAAATGGGATAGCACTTGGCGGAAGTAATATCGCATTTGTTACAGGCGCTGATGCGATTTTCTGGAACCCCGCAGGTCTGTCTCGCGGCACATACGGTACCGAGGCGTACTTTTCACACATGTCGTATATTGCAGACATCGGCGTAGATTATGGAGCCCTCGCGGTTACTTTTCCTTCAATCGGAACGTTTGCCGCTTCCTTCAAATCCCTCGCTTTCGGCAATATCCCTGTTACCACGGAGGATAATCCCGATGGAACCGGCTCTACGTTTTCTCCAACATATATGGTCGCTGGTCTTTCATATTCGACGGATTCTCAGCGACAGAGTTTCTGTTGGAGCAAACTTCAATCTCGTGAACGAGACTATTATGAGCACATCTGCGACCGGGTTTGCGCTCGATGCTGGTGTTGAGTATAATGGTCTTATCGTCCCAGAGTTGAAGTTAGGCGTTGTAATAAAAAATCTCGGACCGAATATGACCTACGCCGGTTCCAATCTTCTTCGCCAGGGAACGACAGTAGGAGACATTCGTGGCATAAATTGGTATGCCGTCGAAGCAGCTTCGTTTGAACTTCCATCACAGATGGACGTTGCTTTGGCGTATGATAAAAAACTTGGTGAATCGAGCGACGTAACCGTTTTCGCCGACTTCGAAAACAACAACTATAGCTCTGATGTGTATAAGTTAGGCTTGCAATATGTATTCAATAACATGCTATTCCTTCGTGGCGGTTATAACTGGGCACCGAACGCTCCGAAGGACCAAACAGGACAAACTTCCCAGATCTTCGACTGGACGGTCGGAGCCGGCATAAACTATGATTTAGGCGGCGTTGATTTTACACTTGACTATGCCTATGAACATGTTCTTCTCCTGACGGCGATTAATGTGGTTACTGTGAAGTTCG
>CAWJKX010000207.1:0-7462 GCA_963843065.1 uncultured Bacteroidota bacterium | reverse complement strand
GCAAAATAGACCTGCGAAGCGTCTCGAGTTGTTCCATACAATGCTGCGTACGCGGCGCCCAGCATGGTGTAATAAGCAATCATAACACCGCCGGAAATATGTGCCATCCCGCTCGTCATGATCGTCATGAGTTCAGATTGCGTGAGGGTGGACAGATACGGACGAATGACGAGCGGTGCTTCGGTTTGCCCCATAAAGGTGTTGGCAGCCACACACAACGATTCACTCCCGCTGGCGCGCATGAATTTTGCCATCACCCACGCCATTGCCTGAACAACTCGCTGCATGATGCCGAGATGATAGAGGATTCCCATGAACGAGGCGAAGAAGATAATCGTCGGGAGCACCTGGAACGCGAAAAAGAATCCAAAACTCCCCGGAGAACCGACCGAAGTTGCAAGGGGACCAAAAACGAATTGAGCCCCATTAGAGGTAAAACTAAAAAGACGTACAAAGCATTTGCTGATGGTTGCAAAAATAAATTGCCCGGCGGCGACTTTGAGAATGAAAAGGGCGAACACAAATTGCATCACTATGCCGATGATAACGAGCCGCCAATTGATGGAGCGTTTGTCGGGAGAAAAGAGAAACGCAATTCCGGTTACAACAACAAGACCGATCAGCCCGCGGACGATAGAGAATATTTCCATGCAGCAGCCCTCAGCGAAAATAATGTGATGCAGGTTTTCAGCGAATGGAGAATCAGGCATCAAAGTATTAAGTTTTCGCTAAAAGTGCTATAGAAAAAGACCATCCTGCCGTAGATGTCGGACACCTTATTCGAAAAATTGCACTAAGTTGAAATATTTGGAGTTGCAAATAAGCAAGCTGTCCGACATCTTTCCAACCATCTTCACCTCAATTGACTTTTCTTATGAGTTTAAGTATATTTTAAACGCATTTTTCCCTTATTGCCGTTATAAAAGAGAAGTTGTTATCCCATGAACGATGAAATTCTATGGGTAGATGGAGTTGAATCTTTTCATTTGAAAGAGGGAATTGTTATTCCCTCTTTTCTTTTTTTAAGAGGAATTCATGGCAGAGAAGCAATATGACGTCGTTGTTATCGGCGGGGGCCCCGGGGGGTACATTGCCGGCATTCGCGCAGGTCAACTTGGTTTGAAGGCATTGGTCGTCGAAAAAGATAAACTCGGCGGCATTTGCCTTAATTGGGGCTGTATTCCGACCAAAGCACTTTTGAAGAATGCGGAGGTCTATAACCTTCTCCGGCACGCTGATGAGTTCGGATTTTCCTTCGATAATTTGAAGGCCGATTTTTCCGTAGCCGTAAAGCGAAGCCGGGATATTGCCGGTCGGTCTTCGAAAGGAATAGAATTTCTTTTCAAAAAGAACAAAGTTGATTACCTGGCAGGGACGGCGAAAATTGTCTCAAAGGGAGTTATCGAAGTCGCGCAGGCCGGCAAATCCGACAAGATCAATGCCAAGCATATCATCATTGCGAGCGGTGCTCGGCCGAAGACTTTTCCCTCGATCAAGATTGATGGTAAACAGGTCATCACTAGTTCCGAAGCGATGGTCCTGGGCGCGGTGCCGAAGAGCATGGTCATTATCGGCGGCGGCGCCATCGGCGTAGAGTTTGCATATTTTTATAACGCTTATGGAACGAAAGTGACTATCGTCGAGATGATGCCGAGTTTGCTTCCGATTGAAGACAGAGAAGTGACAAAGACACTCGAACGGGTCTTTTCAAAAAATGGAATTGAAATTCTTACTGAAACAAAAGTTGACGGCGTCTCAACCGGAAAGGAAGTAACCGTGAGCGTCAGCAATAAAGAGGGGAAAAAAGATTTGAAAGCGGACATCGCACTTGTCGCCATTGGTGTTCAAGGAAACATTGAGAATCTCGGTCTCGAAGCGCTTGGCGTGAAGACCGACCGCTCGTTCATCAAAGTCGATCAATTTTACAAAACGAATGTCGACGGTATTTATGCTATTGGGGACGTGAACGGACCGCCATGGCTTGCACACGTCGCTTCGGCGGAAGGGATTGTTTGTGTTGAAAAGATCGCAGGAAAAACTCCACACCTGATTAATTACGACAATATTCCGGGCTGCACCTATTGCCAGCCGCAGGTCGCGAGCGTAGGATTGACGGAAGAAAAGGCGCGGGAAAAAGGATACGAATTAAAAATCGGACGATATCCGTTCCGCTCGCACGGCAAGGCGCTTGCTATCAACGAGACGGAAGGGTTTGTCAAATTGATTTTCGATGCAAAATACGGCGAGCTTCTCGGCGCGCACATTATCGGTTCCGAAGCGACAGAAATGATTGGCGAGCTTGCCGTTGCGCGGACTCTTGAAACGACGCGCGAACAGATCATCCAAACCATCCATGCTCATCCAACGCTGACTGAAGGAATCGGCGAGGCGGCACTTGATGCGTACAGGCGAAGCGTTGAATATTTAACACTGCATGCGGGCCGCTGTACAGGCGATTCGCAGTTTACAAACCTGAACATGAATCAACTTCTCGTAATCAATCTTGGACGGACGCGGTATGCCGATGCGTGGGATATGCAGAGGAAAATATTCTCTGCACGTATTGCTCGGCGTATTCCCGATGTTTTGCTGCTGACTGAACATGAGCCTGTCTACACGCTCGGCAAAGGCGCGGACATCAACCATCTTCTCGCCGGCGACGTTGAATTACAAGAAAAGAAAATTGATTTGTACACTATCGACCGGGGGGGCGATGTTACGTTTCACGGTCCCGGTCAATTGGTGGGATATCCGATCCTCGATTTGAACGATTACTATCTCGATATCCATCGATACTTGCGCGACATTGAAGAGGTTTTGATTCGAACGGCAAAAGACTTCAGCATCGGTGCGGAACGTTCCGACGGATATACCGGCGTCTGGGTGAAGAACGATAAACTGGCGGCTATCGGGGTCAAGGTGAGCCGATGGGTAACCATGCATGGATTTGCCTTGAACGTTAACACCGACCTTTCGTATTTCGACAGAATAATTCCATGCGGAATCTTTCATAAAGGTGTAACGTCTCTTCGGGCTCTGACAGGGCACGAAGTCGCAATGGCCGGTGTTGAAAAAGCGGTAGTACGTAATTTTGAATCTGTATTCTCAGTTGTATCACAGCCAATGATGCTCAAGGAGCTTCTCTCAAACAAACATTTCGAAGATGCTTTGCCTGTTGAGGAGAAGATTACATGACAGCGAAAAGAAACGTGATGACGGTCCATAAACTCGAGCCTTCACCCCACTGGAATGCAAAGCATGTAAAAGTGCCGAATGCCTCCAACGACCAGTTAACCAACGCACAGCTCATTCAGGCCTTCCGGACGATGTACCTCTCGCGAAGTATCGACGAGAAATCGATGCTTCTCTTGAAGCAGGGGAAAATTTTATTTCATATTAGCGGGCCGGGACACGAGGCATGCCAGATTGCTGCCGCGATGGCGTTGAAACCAGGGTACGATTGGGCGTACCCGTACTACCGCGACCTCGCATTCGCATTACAGTACGGCTCAACGGCGTACGAAATTTTTCTCGAATCGATGCATCGGTTGGGCGGTCCAAGCTCCAATGGACGCCAGATGCCGTCGCATTATGGGAACAAAGCGCTCCGTATTCCCGCACAATCGAGCCCGACGGGCACACAGTTTCTACAGGCTGTCGGAACTGCATTAGGTGCGGTGAAGGAAGGAAAAGATGAAGTAGTGTACGTCTCTTCTGGTGAAGGGGCAACGAGCGAAGGCGAATTCAGCGAAGCGTTGAACTGGGCAAGCCGGGAAAAACTTCCTGTTATTTTTTTGATCCAGAATAACGGGTACGCGATTTCCGTTCCGGTGAAAGACCAGATTGCGGGATGTTCCATTTATGAGCTGTCAAGCGGCTATCCTGATCTATGTCGCTTCCATATTGACGGGACAGATTTTGGCGCTTCGTACGGCGCGGCACAGGAAGCAACGCACCATGCTCGCTCCGGGAAGGGACCGAGTTTGATCGAGGCCGATGTTGTTCGATTATTCCCTCATTCATCGTCCGACGACCCCAAGAAATATCTAACGCCGGATGTGATTGAACGGAATCGAAAAAGTGATCCGCTGCCAAAGCTTGAAAAGTTGATTCTTGATTCCGATGTCCTCTCCAAGGAAGAATTGGATCGATTAAAAACTGAAGTTAAACGAGAAGTGGAAGAAGCCGCGGACAGAGCGGAGACGCAGCCGAGCCCCACTGCCGATACTGCGGAACGAAACGTATTCTCTCCCAATATCATCGTCTCAAAAAATAATTTTGAGGAGCCGAGGCACGAAGGTAAAAACGTCGTCATGGTCGATGCGATTAATCACGCCCTTCATGAGGAGATGAAGTTCAATCCGAAGATGCTGGTATATGGAGAGGATGTTGCCGGCAGCAAAGGAGGAGTTTTTACCGCAACGAAAGGATTGACTGCCGAGTTTGGCGAAGAGCGTGCGTTCAATTCTCAACTTGCGGAAGCGAGTATTGTCGGGACTGCGATCGGCCTAGCAATTCGGGGGCTTAAACCGGTCGTAGAGATTCAGTTCGGCGATTACATCTGGCCCTCTTTCATGCAATTCAAAGACGAGCTTGTGAAGCTTCGGTATCGGTCTGACGGAGTTTTTTCCTGTCCAGTCGTTGTTCGTGTTGCCGTTGGGGGATACATCCGAGGCGGGTTATATCACAGTCAAAGCATAGAAGGTTTTTTTGCACACATGCCCGGTTTGTGGATAGCGATGCCATCCAACGCAGCGGATGCAAAAGGGTTATTGAAGACTGCGTGCCGGGAAGAAAATCCTGTTTTGTTCTGCGAACATAAGGGACTCTATCGACAAGGGTTTGCGTCGAGTCCGGAGCCGGATGAAAACTATCTCCTGCCGTTTGGCCTCGCGAGTGTAAAGAAGGAAGGGAATGATGTAACTGTCGTCGCATGGGGAATGATGGTCCAGCGTTCTCTCGAGGCGGCAAAAAAACTTGAGGGACAGGGAGTGAGTGTTGAGGTGATCGATTTGAGGACAATTTGTCCGTGGGACAAGGAGACGGTTCTTTCGTCCGTGAAGAAAACCGGAAAGGCGTTGATTGTTCACGAGGACACCCGAACCGGCGGATTCGGAGCCGAGATCGGATCGGTGATTGCGGAAGAATGTTTCCAATGGCTCGACGCGCCGATCATGAGAGTTGCGGCTAAAGATGCGCCAATTCCGTTTGCACCGGCTCTGGAGAACGCGGTTCTTCCTCAGGAAAATGATATTGTTTCGGCGTTGAAGAAAATGGCGGAGTTTTAATCATCAAACCTATGCCCGCAACAGTGAAATCAAAAAGTGCAAGATTTGGATCTGCTCATCGCCCCGACGCTGTGAAGCATCATCTCTCTAATGATGAACTGCTTCAGCTTTATTATTTCATGCGTTTAACCCGTGAGTTTGAGGAATCGATCATTACATTATACCGTCAGGGAAAAATTATCGGCGGAGCGTTCAGCGGAAATGGCAATGAGGCAACAGCAGTCGGCAGTGCGTTTTGTTTGAAGAAAGAAGATTATCTCTTCCCGATGCACCGCGACCTTGGCGCGCACCTCGTCAAGGGTCAGACAGTGCGCAATTTAATGCTGCAGCATCTTGGCCGCGGAAACGGTCCGGCGCACGGCCGCGACGGGACGGGACATTACGCAGATCCGTCGCTGAGGATATACGGAAATATCAGTCATCTCGCCGCAATGATTCCGGTTGCTACGGGAGTAGCGATGGCGAGCAAGCTTCGAAAAGAAAAGTCTGTCGTGATGACGTACATCGGCGACGGAGGGAGCAACGTTGGGGATTTCCACGAGTCGCTCGCGATGTGTTCCGTGATGAAACTCCCCCTTGTATTGATCGTCGAGAACAACCAGTTCGCGTACTCAACGCCGATTGCGAAGCAGTTCATTGTTGAGAAAGTGTCCGACCGGGCCATTGGGTATGGCATTCCCGGTTTCACGATTGACGGCACAGACGTCGATGAAGTCTATGCAGTCTGCAAGCAGGCAGTTGAACGGGCTCGAAGAGGCGATGGGCCGACGCTCATCGAATCTGTCACGATGAGGATGCACGGGCACTCGGTGAACGACGGCGCAGAGTACGTCCCTAAAAAATTACTGGACGATTGGAAGAAAAAAGACCCGCTTCTGAAGATTGAGATAAAATTAGGTGAGAAGAAAATCCTTTCATCGGCCATTCGGTCCGATTTCGAAAAAAAAATAGCGGCCGAGATCCAGGAAGCGACGCAGCTTGCGTTAGAAAGTCCATATCCGCCGTCGGAAGATGCAGCTATTGGAGTATTTGCAGAACAATTAAAAATTAAGAATTAGAGACATCTGAAAAATTGATATTCAAATGTCATTCTGAGCGAAGCGAAGAATCTATATGACATTACTTAGGAATTTTTCAGAAGTCTCAATTAATAATTAAGAGATAGAATTTGTGAAAGCTTAATCCATATTTTAATTCTTAATTCATGATTTATCCAAATGCCTGTAATTTCTTATATTGACGCTATCAGCAAGGGACTGTGGGAAGAGATGGAGCGCGATTCGTCGGTATTTCTTCTCGGCGAAGACATCGGCGAGTACGGCGGTGCGTTTAAGGTTACAAAAGGGTTCCTTAATCATTTCGGGAGCGATCGCGTTGTCGATACGGTTCTTGCTGAATCTGCAATTCTCGGAGCTGCGACCGGCGCAGCGCTGGTCGGAATGAAGCCGGTTGCGGAGATGCAGTTCGCTGATTTTGTAACGTGCGGCTTTAATCAGCTTGTCAACAACTCCGCATCCATACATTATCGGTGGAATCTTCCTGTGTCGATGGTCGTCCGTCTTCCGTCCGGTGCAGGCATACACGGCGGACCGTTTCATTCGCGCAATCCTGAGGCGTGGTTTTTTCATCAACCGGGATTGAAACTTGTTGCACCGTCAACTCCCTACGATGCAAAAGGTTTGATCAAAGCGGCAATTCGCGACCCGAATCCGGTGTTGTATTTTGAGCACAAGCGATTGTACCGCCACATTAAAGGTGAAGTGCCGGACGGCGATTATGTTGTCGAAATTGGGAAGGGAGATGTTAAGCGGACGGGGAGTGATATTTCCGTCATCACCTACGGAGCCGCAGTTCATCTGGCTCTTGAGGCTGCAGAAATGCTTGAGAAGCAGAGCGGCATCAGCGTTGAGGTTGTTGACCTGCGAAGTTTGATGCCGCTGGATAAAGATTTAATTCTGTCTTCGGTGAGGAAAACAGGAAAAGTTTTGATAGCGCACGAAGATACGCTCACAGGCGGAATTGGCGGTGAGATTGCCGCTCTTATTGCAGAGTTTGCGTTTGAAAGCCTCGACGCGCCTATTAAACGAGTTGGAGCGATGGATATTCCGACTCCATTTGCACCAACGCTCGAGGAATATTTCTTACCGAATAAAGAGAGAATTCTGACGGCGTTG
>CAWJKX010000206.1:0-4904 GCA_963843065.1 uncultured Bacteroidota bacterium | reverse complement strand
ATTGCCGTGCTGAAAGGGACTTTGCCCGAGGATAATATGTTCGGGATGACGAAGAAAGAGAAACAGGAGGCGGAGCACGCCGCAGAGGAGGTCAAGCGTCTTGAAGAGGTGAAAAAAGAACTGACTACGGACCACGGACTCCCCCCCGACTTTCCAATGATCTGGGATGTCGACTTTGGCGAGGTTCTCGGCGAAGGAGGCTTCGACGTCGTCATCGCCAATCCGCCGTACGTGCGGCAGGAAGAGTTTAAAGGGATCAAGGAAGACCTCGCGCTCCATTATGAATGTTACACCGGAACGGCCGACCTCTTTACGTATTTTTTCGAGCGGGGAGTGAAGCTGTTGAAGCCGGGCGGGACGATCTCGTACATTTCATCGAACAAATATTTCCGCGCGGGATACGGAGCAAAGTTGCGCGAATTCTTAACGACGAACACGACCATCAACGCGCTGATCGACTTCGGCGACCTTCCCGTTTTCGAAGCGACGGCGTATCCTTCGGTGTTGGTGGCAACGAGGACCACCCCTTTATCCCCTCCTCACAGAGGAGGGGAAACCGTCGAAGACGGAGGGGTGGTGTTCCTTGCCCGCACGGTTGCCACCGAAGAAGAGCTTGAGACATTCCAGCAGACGTTCCGTACAAGCGCGATCGCGATGAAGCAGAGCGACCTGGGGAGCGAAGGATGGCGCATCGAAGACCGCACCGTGCTCGATTTGCTTGACAAGATAAAACGTGCCGGTGTGCCGCTGGAAGAATATGTTGAAGGGAAAATCTATCGCGGCATTACCACCGGCTTCAACGATGCGTTTGTGATTGATGATGAAACACGAAAGCAGTTGATCAAAGAGGATAAGAAATCTGCTGAAGTAATAAAGCCGTTCTTGCGAGGAAGAGATATAAAACGATATGCGATTGAGGATCCGAAGTTGTGGTCGATCTATGTTCCGTGGGATTTCGATACGAAAAGATACAAAGCTATAATGGACCATTTGCACTCATTTAAAAAAGAGTTAAGCGAAAGACCAGAAGCAAAAGAAGGAAGGTTTCCATGGTACGCCATGAGCCGTTATGCGTCGGACTATTGGCAGGAGTTTGAAAAGAAGAAGATCATGTTGCAAGAAATTGCCCCATATAGTAGCTTTGCATTTGATGAAGACAAAAAATTCTATTCCGTCAATACAACTTATATAATTCCAAAGCCAGACAAGTGTTTACTCGGAGTTTTAAATTCCACTCTAATTACTTTTGTTTACACTTATATTTCTGCAACGATTCAAGGCGGTTATTTGAGATTTACACATCAATATCTTGCTCAGATTCCCATCGCCAAAGGCACCGAGAAGCAGTGCAACGCCATCGAAGAGCGTGTGGCAAAAATCTTAAAACTCAAAAAGTCGGGCAAGTCCACAAGTGATTTAGAAAAAGAGATCGATGCGATCGTGTACCAAATGTACGGGTTGACGGAGGAGGAGGTGGGAGTGGTGGGGGGGAAATCTCTATAATCCATGGTGAATCTAAATAAGTGAACTTGCATCTTTGATTACGGTTTATTAGAATAACCCCGTGTTTTGTAATGTACGTCCGTTTACCACTGACGGCGGACGAAATCCTTTCTTCTACTCTTTTCACAGCCGCCAGGGGAGTAATTAATGAGGAATCCTTTGCTGCTTTTTTTGTAATTCGTGGGGATGAATTTTCATGCCTTCTAATACTAACGCTAGAACGAATCAACTTGATCACTCAAAGGCAAAAGTTGACCTATATACAGAATACCTAGCCATATATTTGAACATTCTAGGCAGGGCATCAAATATAAGAAAGGTTCATATCTTTGATCTAATGTGCGGAGAGGGAATCTATGCAGATGGGTCAAAAGGAAGTGCAATTACCGCGTTACAGAAGATTCGAAATTTTGTTTATGCCAATCCCACGTTAAACGTTTCTATAGAGATTTGGCTTAATGATTCGAAAATGTCTCTTATTGAAAAGGATCGTAAGAAGATTGAAAGGGTCCATGAAGAATCTGATAAGATTAGTCTGCCACTTAATGTTAAAGTTGAGTTTTTTGACAAAGATTTTGCTGATATCCTGCCTGAAGTAGTTGGAATTGTTCAGAGCCTGAAGCAAGCGAGAGCTTTTGTCTTTATTGATCCACACGGCTATAAGAATGTAAAGCCACAACATATTAAGTCATTGTTACAGGGTGGAAAAAGCGAAGTATTGCTCTTTCTCCCCGCCACATTCTTGTATAGGTTCGCTGACAAATCGTTCGACCCATCGTTTCTAGCGGGGGAGCCGTTGTATCAATTCATTAGTGAATTATTCCCTGAGAAAATCCCGATTTTCCTTTCTGCCGAGGACTTCATAAAAGATGTCAAGTCGCAATTCCGAGAGTTTTTATCGGATCAGCAAATTTTTGTGGACACATTTACAATCCAACGGGATGCAACAAACCTATATTGTTTGTACTTTTTTACAAGCAGTGTTAAAGGTTTTCAAAAGATGTTACAGGTTAAATGGAAATTGGATAGTCAACGTGGAAAAGGCTTTCGAATTGAAAAGACGGGTAACCTGTTCCCAGATATAGAAGTGAATCAGTACCCGCAGAGGCTTCTTGATTATCTGAAATCTAAAGAGTATCGTACCAATAAGGAATTATTCCTTTTCGGTCTCCACAACGGTTATTTGCCAACACACACTAATGATGCGTTGGATTTGTTGAAACAGCAAGGCCACAGATTTGATATTTCTCCACTTGATAATATCCCGTTAAAGCGGAAGGCTTTCTACCTCGACAACGACAAGAGAAACATTTCTATAAAACTGAGCAACTAATGGCCGCAAAATCAGCTATTGAATGGACAGAATCTACGTGGAACCCGGTAACCGGCTGCACAAAAATCAGTCCAGGGTGCAAGCACTGTTATGCAGAGCGAATGGCACATCGACTGCAATTGATGGGACAGCCTAACTACGCAAACGGCTTTAAACTTACGCTCCATGAACATGTTGTCGAGCTTCCTCTTCACTGGAAGAAACCTCAAACGATTTTTGTCAATTCGATGAGTGATCTGTTGCACAAAGATGTACCGTTTGAGTTTATTAATAAGGTTTTTGAGGTAATGGGGAAAGCTCATTGGCATCGTTTTCAGATATTGACAAAACGCTCAGACCGGTTGCTGGAATTGAATAAGGATTTGCCATGGATGCCTAACATATGGATGGGAGTAAGCGTAGAGAATCAAGATTATACATACCGGATTGACGATTTGCGCAAGACAAAAGCCCATGTAAAATTTCTCTCCCTTGAACCGTTGCTCGGACCACTGCGGAAATTGAATTTGAAAAAAATGGATTGGGTGATCGTCGGAGGAGAATCGGGCCCTGGTGCGCGGCCGATGGATGAGGCATGGGTGCTCGATATCCGCGATCAATGTCTGAACACTCACGTTCCTTTCTTCTTCAAGCAATGGGGCGGGGTGAACAAGAAGAAAAAAGGTAGGTTGCTTGAAGGGAAGACGTGGGACGAGATGCCGAAGATGGCTGTGGCGGTTTAAAAGAATTTTATATAAGAAGCTAAATTAAAAATAAAACGAGGATGAATTGAAAAAGTTTCTTTGCGCATTTTTATTTTCTTTGATGGCGCTGTCATGCTCGAAGAAAGAGGAGACGATAAAAATAGGGGTAATATTGCCGCTGTCTGGAGAAGGCGCAACTCTGGGGGTTGATTGTGAGAATGGAATTCGCCTTGCGGTAGAAGACTACAACAAAGATCATGAAAAGAAAGTAAGAATTAACTATGAAGATTCGCAAGGAAATCCTGAGACGGCAGTAAGCGCTTTTAATAAGCTGGTTGCCCAAGGAACGAGTATAATTATTGGGGACTTATTTAGCTCCCCCACCTTGGCTATGGCTACCTTGGCGGATAAACACAAAGTACTTTTATTGTCTCCCGGCGCTTCGAATCCGAAGTTAAGTAATTCAAGCAAGTATGTGTTTCGGGATTATCCGTCTGATAACTTCGAGGGGAAGTTAATTGCTAAGAACATTCTTGGCCAAGGCATAAAAGATGTCGGAATAATATTTCCTAACAACGACTACGGCGTAGGATTAAAAGATGTTTTTGCGGCTTCGTTTGAAAATATTGGCGGAAAGATTCTGATTGCAGAAAGCTACAGTGATAATACTATAGACTTCAGAAGCTTAGTTGTGAAAGCGCTGAGTAAAAACTTACAAGCTCTTTATTTGCCTGGCTACTATCAATCTATTGGAAGAATTGCAGTTCAGGTAAAACAACTTGGGCAGAAGATACCATTATTTTCAAATGTTGGGGTCGAAGATCCACAACTGTTCACAATAGCCGGAAACGCTGTAGATGGTCTCAGATATACTGCCCCTGCTGTCGATCTCAAATCTGCCGACAAGGAAGTTAATTCGTTTGTAAATCAATATAAATCTGTCTATGGGAAAGATCCGGGATTTCCTGCGGCTTATGGATTTGATTCTGCAAACTTGTTATTCTCAAGCATAGAACAGCGCGGAGCAAACCCAGATTCAATTCGTGCTGCCCTTTTGTCAAACCAATTCGAAGGCGTCACGGGAACGGCAAAATTCGATTCTAGTGGAGATGTTGTGAAGCCATTTGTCATAAGAATTGCAAAGCAAGGAAGTTTCCAAGTATTATCGGCGACAGAACATTGAAGAAAGTTTTTTTGAAGTTCGTTTTGAAAAACATGCTAAGGCTACGCAAAACATGCCATAACCAAAACTATTTGTGCTTATGAAAAGAGAATTATTCATAGTTAACAATCCAATAAAGGATTACGGAAATAGATAATTACAAGGGGAGAAATTAAAATGCGAATTGTAATTTCAACTTTCAAAGATTCTGAATGGGGACTAA
>CAWJKX010000205.1:0-9560 GCA_963843065.1 uncultured Bacteroidota bacterium | reverse complement strand
CTGTTGTGCTTGGCGTTCCGTCAGCGGTTTTCTCGGCTGTATCGCGGAGAACCCTGGAAGTGATGCCGCTTGAATTGCCCTCGACCCCCGAAGGCTCTGTGGGGATTTCAGCCATGGAGTCGATCGGGGAAAAAATGAAATGGGCTGATGTGATTTTGATGGGCCCCGGCTTATCACAAAATTCCGAAACCGTGGAAATAATCCAAGAGATTATTTCGACAGCAGAGAAAACGCTGGTGGTGGACGCGGATGGATTGAATGCATTGTCCAAGAACCTCGCTCTTCTCAAAAGAAGAAAATGCAAATCTGTTATCCTCACACCACACCTTGGAGAATTTTCCAGGCTGATTTCACAAACCGTAGAAGACATCGAAAAAGACAAAATTAAAATTGCCCGTTCATTCACACGAAAGAATAATGTTGTGCTTGTGCTGAAAGGCGCGCCGACAATTGTTGCGGTCCCCGATGGAGATGTCTTTGTCAATCCAACAGGAAATCCAGGGATGGCGACGGCGGGATCTGGAGATGTTCTGGCGGGTGTCATTGCCGCTCTCGTCGGACAGCACAATACACCTGTTCAGGCGGCGATCAACGGCGTCTACGTTCACGGACGCGCCGGAGATATAGCTCGCGACGAAATCGGAGAGATGGGAATGCTGGCAAGCGACATTATGAACCGGATCCCGCGTGTTTTAAAAGTATTACAGGACAACGCTCGCAGTTGAATTATATGGCTCTTCAGATTACTCTTTTGCTTGTACTTATCGTGTTCAGCGGATTGTTCGCTTCCTCCGAAATTGTCTTCATTGTGGCGAATAAAGCGAAGATGGAAGTACGGGCGCGCAGAAAAAAATTCGGAGCCGCGCACGCATTATCGTTTGTCAGCGCGCCCGAAGAATATCTTACGACGGTTCTCGTCGGCAACAATATTGCGAATGTCGCCTTTTCTTCAATTGCCGCAATTCTCCTGCAGGAGCATTTTCATTTCTCCGATACGGTCATCACGATCCTTGTCGCATTCGTGATATTGGTTTTTGGTGAATTATTCCCGAAATCTCTCTTGCGCATCGTGGCGGATGCCGTTGTTCCGTACGCTTCATCGTTTCTTCAGGCTTGCCGCGTTCTGTTTTTCCCCTTAATATGGGTGACGCGGCAAACTTCGAGAGTTATTGTGGCAACGCTTGGGTTTGAAAAATCGAACGTCGGCAGGTTCTTGCACAAAAAAGATATCGAGATACTTCTAAAAGAGAGCGAGGAGATGGGGAAGTCGGCAAGGAAGAGGGAAAAAAGATCATCAAGGTTATTACCCTGAGTGATGTTCTTGCGAAAGATGTTATGAAAGCGAGAGCAAATGTCGTTGGTGTTGACATAAAAACTCCTGTGAAACAGGCTCTGCAGGTGTTGGTCGAACGAGGCTATTCGAAATTGCTCGTCTTTGACCAGACAATCGACAATATTATCGGGGTTGTTTTTGCTCGCGATTTTTTTTCAAGGCCGCGGACGCTCTCCCAAATTTTACGGGAAACGGTTTTTGTCCCTGAAACGAAAAACTGTTCCGACCTGTTTCGGGATTTTCGGCTCAAGAAGATCTCCCTCGCCGTTGTCGTTGATGAGTTCGGAGGAACGGCGGGAGTTGTCACATCGGAGGACATCCTTGAGGAATTTCTCGGAGAAATTTCCGATGACCAACAGGATGACGATCAACAGGTAAAACATTTGCCCGATGGTGCACTTCTTGTGAGCGGAAAAACAGAAGTTCAAAAGCTGCAGAATATTCCGGGACTGCAGATACCCGACGGCCCGTACGATACGATTGCAGGCTTCGTCATGCATACGCTCGGCCGTATTCCGTCTGAGAAGGAAGAAGTCAGAATCGGTCCGATGTTCATCCAGGTCATGAGGGCGACAAAAACAAAAATTGAATTACTCAAGATTCGTGTGCAGTAACTGATATGATGATGGTGCATTTCATTGTGCGGTGGCTGACCACGCTTCCCATGTTTCGATCACTGCATCATAGGAATTATCGCCTTTTCTTCTTCGGGCAGCTCGTCTCCTTGATCGGCACATGGATGCAGAATATCGGGCAAGCATGGCTCGTGTATCAGTTGACGCATTCATCGGTTTGGCTGGGGGCGGTTGGTTTCCTTACCTCGCTTCCCGTTCTTTTGTTTTCTATGTTCGGCGGGACGCTTGCCGATAAGATTTCGAAAAAGCGTTTGATCACGGCAACCCAAATCGCATCGATGGTACAGGCCTTTATCCTTGCGTTCCTGGTTTGGACTGATTTGATTACGCCCGCGGTTGTCGGGGTGTTGGCATTCACCCTGGGGACGATCAATGCATTTGACATGCCGGGGAGGCAATCGTTTGTCGTTGAGATGGTGGGAAAAGAAGATTTGCCCAATGCCATCGCGCTCAATTCCGCAGTTTTCAACAGCGCAAGAATGTTTGGTCCAGCCATTGGCGGCATCGTGATCGGCCTTCTTGGAGTCGGTTGGTGCTTTTTTCTCAACGGTGTTTCTTTTATTGCAGTCATCATCGGGCTGCTGCTGATGAATGTTGAAAATAAAATCGTCAGAAAAAGCGCATCCTCAGTTTTCGACTCGATAAGGGAAAGCGTGGTATATATCCGTTCTGAAGTTACTATGAAAGCGATTATGATTCTTGTGGCTGTCGTGACAATATTCGGATGGTCGTACTCGGTAATGCTTCCTATCTTTGCCGATAAGATTCTCAATATCGGAGCCATTGGATTCGGGAATCTTCTTACAGCAAACGGCATTGGAGCACTTATCAGTGCATTAACCGTGGCGTCGTTCGGACATAAAGTTCATCCGCGCAAATTTATTTATACCGGCTTATCTATTTTTATTTTTTCTATCTTGATCTTCACTGCGTCGACCTCGCCGCTTCTTTCGATGGCGTGCTTAGTTGGCGTCGGCCTTGGGCTTATTGCATTTTTCGCAACAGCAAACGCTTCGTTGCAAAGGCGCGCTCCCGATCATTTGCGGGGGAGAGTGATGGGATTATACTCCCTGGTGTTTCAGGGTTTTTTCCCGTTAGGAAGTTTAGGAATCGGAGTGCTGGCCAATGTCGTTGGTGTTCGGCTTGCCGTCGCTGGGGGTGCATGTGTGTGCGGTGTTTCCGGGGGTATTATGTATCGAATCATGAAGAAAAAGAATGGACTTTCTTAACTGAGAGAAAACTTCGTTATGAAATTACTGCAACGGTTATTGTTGTGCTGCATGTTGTTACCTCTAGGCGTCTATTGCCAATCGGCCGAAGATCAATTATTTCGAGCTGCGGTCAGTGCGTCCTCAGACACGGCGAAACTTACGAGATTGAACAAGCTTATAACGATGTATCCCCAGAGCAAGTTAGTAGGGGATGCGTATCGCGCGCAGTTCAGCGTTCTTATGTCTCTCCATCAGGACAGTGCAGCATTCTTCGCAGCGCACAATTATCTCGCTGCGCAAGATTCGCAGAGTCTCGCCGGAGCCCTCCATAATATTGCGATGGAACTTGCATTCAGAAAACAATATCCCGACAGTGGATTGCTGTTGGTGGATTCAGCGATATCGTTATATCAAAAAAAACATGGCAGGCTGACCTCTGTGTTGTTGCTCACGCGGTCCACGAACCTCTATCTCCTTAAGAGATTTGTGGAAGCCGAATCAACTCAGCGAGAGGCAATCACATTGCTGCCTCCGTCGACAATTTTTGACCCGCGCTACAGCAACTATTTTGCGCAGCTTGGCTTGGTCCAGCTAGAAACACATCGAGGAGTCGAAGGTTTGGAGCAATATGTTCATGCGAGTTTTGTTTCGTCTCAGCCATCGATAGAATATTCGAACATGGACTCGTTATTCCGTGCACGGGTCAGGGATTCAATATCCGCGGTCCGTATTCGTGACAGTCTCTTTGAACGAGTCGCCGGCGAGTATCTTCATAATGCCAGCGATACTTCGAGGGCAAAAAGCTTTATTGCGGAAAGCTTTTCTCGAAATCGAGTATTTACGGGACGAGCACTTCAATTTGCGCGTGAGGCATACCGCGAAGCTGCCACGAGGTCTTTTCAAGAACGCTGTGATGCTGCCGCGTCGCTTGGAATCGTGTTGTCCAACACCGGAAACAACACCGAAGCAGAAAAATTTCTGACAGAGGCTCTGCAAACTGCATTGCCGTCTGCAACGGATTTGTTCCTCGCGCTCGGTTCTGTGCAAGAAAGCCAGGGCAAAAAAAGTGAGGCATTCAACACATATCTGGCGGGGGTAACGGTGAGCCGGCCATTGGTGTTAATGAAACCGCTGCTAGCGCTGCAAAAGGAATTGTACCCACATGCGTCCATAGATTCCATGATTGCGTTAGCTCAACGAAGATGGGTCGATTTTTTTCCTGAAAAGTATCAACGCCCCGATTCCCTCGACGGTCAAGCGAACCCAAAAGCGGTTTTGGCAGAATTATTTACCGGGTCCGAGTGCCGTCCATGCCAGGCAGCCGATATCGCCTACAATAAATTGCTCGAGCGTTACGACCGGTCGGAACTGACGGTCTTGGAGTACCATCTCCACATACCCCATCCCGACCCGATGGCTAATACCGACACAGAACTGCGATCTGAATATTACGGAATCAACAGCACTCCAACGTCAGTTATAGATGGAACGAATACTATAAATTCGGGCGGACCAGGAGTTGCCGCACGGGCTAAGTTTGCGGTGTATTCCAATTCCATTGACCGTATCCTCACCATGCCGGCAAAGGCCTCTGTGATAATTTCCGCTAAGATCCGGCGGAGCAAGGTTTCGTTTGCCGTCTCAGCGAGTGTGACGAACACACGCAAATCTTATAAGCTCCGGGTTGTACTGGCGGAAGATGGGATTCGGTATCAAGGCACCAACGGGATATCGGAACATCGATTCGTGGTGCGAAAAATGTTACACGGTGCAGGAGGAGTAGCATTCAATCAAAACGGGAAAGCCGCCGTCAAAGACGCTTTCACGGTGTCTGCCATTGAAGACCAGTTGGAAAAATATCTTACGACATACGAGCAGAAAATGCCGAGGCCGGGAACTCCGTTCAAAGAAAAGAAATCCGAGATTGATCCCAGACAATTATACATCGTCGCATTTGTGCAAGACGATGCAACCCGCAGAATACTTCAATCTACAATAGTCAAGGTGAAACGATGAAAATATCACGAACCGTCATTGTAGGTTTCATTCTTTCCGTGATGTCGATCCGGGCGGAGAGCTCGGATCGATTTGAACAATACTTTTCGGACACAACGTTCCGGATCGACTATTATCATACCGGAACGAAGGGGGAAGAACGAATCGCCATGGATAAAATGTATATCGAAGGCGAATGGCCGGGGAGTTTAACAAATCTCATCGATACGTTGAATTTAGGGGAATACTTTTTCCGAATTACCGATGTAACCAGCAACCGGACGATCTATTCGCGCGGGTATAGTTCTTTGTTCAACGAATGGCAAACAACCGACGATGCGGCATCGGGAACATACCGGACGTTTCACGAGACAGTTCGGTTCCCGTGTCCCCTCAATAAATTTCAGCTTGCCATATTGCGGCGCTCGAAACAGATGGTATTCGATGAAGTATTTTCGACGGTCATCGACCCGAAGGGAATCGACGTTCATCGCGGGAAAACTCATGATGTCTCCGGGGTAGTTGATCTTATGATGAACGGCGATATCCATTCAAAAGTTGACATTGCCATTCTTGGAGATGGGTACACAAAAAACGAAATGCAAAATTTTTTGACCGATGCTCGCCACTTTACCGATGTGTTGTTTTCAACCGAGCCGTTCAAACATCGCAAGAAGGATTTCAACGTCCGAGCGGTCGAAGTGGAATCGCGGGAATCGGGAATCGACCAGCCCGATCAAAACATTTGGGCCGATCACGCTCTCGGGACGACCTACGACTCTTTCGGCTCTGCTAGATATGTCCTTACGGACGCGAACAAGGCCGTTAGGGATCAAGCGTCGGCGGCGCCGTATGACTTTCTCTTTATCCTTGTGAACACGAGCCGTTACGGCGGCGGCGGAATATTTCAACTCTACGCAATATGCTTTGCAACCGGTGAAACGCCGGCGACGGCGTGGCAAGCTGACTATGTTTTCGTCCATGAATTCGGGCATTCCTTTGCAGGGCTCGGTGATGAATATTATTCGTCGTCGGTCGCCTATAATGATTTTTATCAAAAAGGCGTTGAGCCCTGGGAGCCGAATATCGCTGCGAATATTTCCAGGCAGGGTTTGAAATGGAAGGATCTTGTGAATCCTGAAACATCGCTGCCTACACCATGGAATAAAGCTCTGTACGACAGCATGGAAACCGAGCGCGGAAAATTGAAGCGCAATACGCCGGGCTATGCAGAAAAACGTCAGGCTATTTTGGATGCGGAGCGCGCAATGCTGAGCGAGAAACAATTGTCCCGCGTTGTCGGCGCGTTCGAGGGTTCCGGATACAGCTCCACCGGTTTGTACCGTCCCTCGCTCGATTGCCGTATGTTTTCGCTTAGTCTCACAGATTTTGACCCGGTCTGTGCAAGGGCGATTAACAGGATGATCGACTTTTACACGAAATGATTTGTTCCGTTTTAGCTGTTTGTTCATTTATAAATGTGCGACATGTACATTCTTGGGATTTCTGCATACTATCATGATTCTGCCGCGTGTCTTCTCGCCGACGGAGAAATCCTGGCAGCAGCACAGGAAGAGCGATTCACGCGGAAGAAGCACGATCACGATTTCCCGCGACACGCTGTAGCGTATTGTCTGAAAGAAGCGGGAATAACAGCGGACCGGCTGGAGTGTGCTGCCTTCTATGACAAGCCGCTGTTAAAGTTTAATCGCATTCTTGAAACATATCTCACCTTTTCGCCGAAGGGGATTCAGTCGTTTATGATGGCGATGCCTTTGTGGCTGTCGGAAAAGCTTTGGATTCCTGACCTTATTGAAAAAGAAATCCACTTTGGGGGGAAAGTTCTATTTCCCGAACATCACGAATCCCATGCTGCATCGGCATTCTTTCCGTCGCCGTTTCAGCGCGCTGCAATACTGACGATCGACGGAGTGGGGGAAATGGCGACGTCGTCGCTTGGAGTCGGGCGCGATAATGCTGTCGAAATCCTCTCAGAACTTCATTTCCCGAATTCGCTGGGGTTGTTATACTCCGCCTTCACATATTTTAGCGGGTTCAAAGTGAATTCGGGAGAATACAAAGTGATGGGATTAGCACCGTATGGCGAGCCGAAATACGTTCAGCGCATTTACGATCATCTGATCGACCTCAAGGATGACGGCTCGTTTGCGATGAACATGGAATTCTTTGATTATTGTGCCGGGCTGACAATGACCAACCGCAAATTTGAAGCGCTGTTCGGCGGAAGGCCGCGCACGCCTGAATCATTGCTGACTCAAAGAGAATTGGATCTTGCCCGTTCAATTCAAGATGTGGCTGAAGAAATTATGATGCGGATGGCGAAGCATGCGAAAAAAGTAACAAGGGAAAAATATTTGTGCCTTGCCGGAGGCGTTGCGTTGAACTGCGTCGCGAACGGAAAGATACTCCGTTCGGGTTTGTTCGACGATATATGGATTCAACCCGCCGCGGGAGATGCCGGCGGTGCTGTCGGGGCGGCATACGTTGCATACCACCATTATCTGAACAATCCAATGAAAGAAAAGAACGGGAGAGACTGCCAACACGGGTCGTATCTCGGACCGTCATACGATGACGAGGCAATTGCTGTATTCCTGAAAGAATATCATTTGCCCTTCGAACGAGTTGATAACTGGGATGTACTCTGCAGCACGGTGGCTGAGTACCTGGCGCAAGAGAAGATCGTGGGATGGTTCCAGGGAAGAATGGAGTTCGGTCCGCGTGCATTGGGCAATCGTTCTATTATTGGGGATGCCCGGTCGCCCACCATGCAAAAAAAGATGAACATCAAAATAAAATTCCGGGAAGGGTTCAGGCCGTTTGCTCCATCGGTATTGGCTGAAAAAGCCAGCGAGTGGTTTGAGATCGACCGTGAAAGTCCGTATATGCTTCTTGTCGCCGACGTAAAAAAAGAAAAGCAAAAACCAATGACGGATGCCGAGAAGAAATTATGGGGGATTGACAAGTTGAATGTCTTGCGTTCCGAGATTCCGGCGGTTACTCATGTTGACTATTCCGCGCGGATCCAAACAGTCAATCAATCCGACAATCAGCTGTACCACAACCTTATTAACGCCTTCTACAAAAAAACGGGATGTCCCGTTATTGTCAACACTTCGTTCAACGTGCGGGGCGAGCCAATCGTTGCTACTCCTCTGGATGCGTACAAATGTTTTATGCGAACGGATATCGATGTGCTTGTCGCCGGACAATTCATTCTGCAAAAGCAAAGCCAGCCGACGTTCCACGATGATATTCAATGGAAGGAAATGTATGAGTTGGATTAGTGATGTGCGTGGCGAAATGCGCCGCCTGAAAAGAACGGCAAGAGAATTGCGAAAGTTTGCCTATCTTGTCGGATCTGTTTTTATTCTCATCGGGGGTGCCGGACTATTCAAACATTGGCATGTTCTTGTTGTCGCGGCTTTGTGGGTTGGAGCGTTGATGCTGCTGCTTGGCGGATTGTTGAACCCCAAATCGTTGGAAAAGGTATACGCGGTTTGGATGGGGATTGCTTTTGCCCTCGGCTGGGTCGTCTCACGGGCAATATTGATTATTTTGTTTTATTTTGTCATTACACCGATCGGGATGATCGCACGCATTTTCGGAAAAAAGTTCATCGACATTTCCTTTCTGCGATCAAGTGAGTCGTACTGGGTCCCAAGAGGGAACTCAAAAAAAATAAACTACGAAAAAATGTTTTAACGGAGGTCCACGTGGCTAAGGCCAAGATCATAGCTGAATACATTGAGTTCTTGAAAGAGAACAAGAAGTGGTGGCTGATGCCCATCGTTTTCGCATTACTCCTTTTCGGATTGCTCATCGTTATCACAAAGGGGAGCGCTTTGGCACCCTTTATTTACACTTTATTCTGATGCTAAACTATAGTCTTACCGAGATTTAGGATTGTCCCTGCGACTCCCTTCTTCCAAATTTTTGGAAGAAAAACGACTCCAACCCCTTTTCAAAAAAATAATTCAATTTTTTCTTGACAATAAGCGCAAAAAGGCCTACATTTTTTGGAAGCCCTTCCATAGGTAGTCTAAAACTACTGGTGTCAATTGGCCATTACCATATATGACATAGCGAGAGAAGCCCAGGTTGGAATTGGGACCGTCTCCCGCGTGTTCAACAACCATCCGAACGTTACTCCGAAGACGCGCGATAAAATCCTTTCGGTTGCGAAAAGATTAAATTATCACCCCCATGCGTATGCTCAGGCCCTTGCCCGGAAACGGACGAACACTCTCGCAGCGATCATTCCGTTTTTTACAAATTATTTTTTTATAGAAGTGCTCCAGGGAGTTCAGGATAAAATTTCAACTCTCGGATACGACCTGATCCTGTATGGTATTAACCACCCAG
>CAWJKX010000204.1:0-56772 GCA_963843065.1 uncultured Bacteroidota bacterium | reverse complement strand
TCTTGGCGTGGTTCTGAACAATCAACCACTACTTCTATGATTTCCCCGCAATGGGGGCATTGTATTGAAACGGTTTTTAGAAAGTCCATTTGAATTTTATTGTGGGGCTTCCACATTCCTTCCTACATCCATCAATCTCAGATAATCAAATAATTCTCCACAATGCTTCTGCTCAGCATTTTGCCAGATTGCAAAGGGGCAAATTGAACCGGTAATAATGACCTAAATTCGGTAAAAATCTTCTGTCTGGTACAGGATAAGGCAAATTTCTATGAAATATCAGCGTTATTAGTTTGGCACGATGAATGCGGATAAACCAACCATATAAATTAGATAACAAAACTCAACATTCATCAATATCATCAAACTATAAAAAAGGAGTAAATTATGGGACAGCAACAGCTTCTTCTGATCATCTTGGGCGTTATTATCGTCGGTATCGCAGTAGCCGTCGGTATCACAATGTTCCAGGATAACGCAGTCGACCAAAATCGAAGCGCAGTGATCGCAGACTTAACAACATTGGCAGCCAAAGCGCAGCAATATTATGCGAAACCGGTAACCCTCGGCGGAGGCGGAAATTCATTTGTCGGCCTTACGGCAGATGCGACAGGATTAGGAGACTTAGCCTCTACTGCATTTACGAACAATGCTAACGGAGCATACACTATTAAAACAGCAGGAACAGCTACAACTGTTGTTCTGCATGGTGTTGGCAAAACCTCACTCAACGACGGGTCATTCTGTTCGTATGACATGACGGTAACGAATCAGACTCAGACGCCAACAAAGCTCAATTGATGTAATAGTTGTTGTCAGCCTTCTCCATCGGCAAAGATGGATCGTATCATGAACAGCAAGCCCCGGCTTTACCGGGGCTTTGTATTTTATATCTCTGCTACTGTTTCAAAACGGATTTGTGTTATGTGCAATCAAAGGCCGGGTTCTCTTGTGCATTTCGAGTACGTCAGGCAGACTACCGAATTGCACTGTTCCGTTATTTGATCTTTGATTTTCCGCAGAATCCACACTCCGGAATAGTCTGCTTGCGCGTATGTTTTTGCCAAACGCAAGGAAGCTTTTTACAGCACAGATAATCGTAATAATATTCAATCGAAAAGATTCTTCGATGCTCGTGTCGAAATCAAAAACTAACAACGTCATTCCAGTTCAAGCAGGACCCTTTTCCCAGCGCACCTCATTTTTTTTCTTTCTTCATTTTCCCTGCCAACGCAGCCATCTCTTCTACTTTTTGTTTTGCCGACTCATAGTCGTTTGATTCATCCCACGCTTTTTGAAAAATCAACACCTCGTCGAGGTCGCCGGTCTCTTCCTCCTCCTTGAGCGTCAGACCGGTTTCAGTTGACACAATACGTGCATCAATGCGAAGCTTATCGCCGAACAAATTTGAGAATCCGCCTAACAGCAGAACCTTCGCATCGAGCAGCTTTCCAATTTTCTGAACCGTATCCTTGTCAACTAAATCCATCTCACCAAGATTTAACTCTTCAACCGCCGATTGTATCCGCTGCCGTTCGACGACCCCGGGGCTTTTGATTTTAGACATCTCAGTAATGAGCATGTCTGCCAATCCTTTTTTTTAAAGGATCGAGCTTGTCCTTATCAACAACGCTATTGTTTTCAAAGTAGAGGATGCCAATTGTTTGTAGGTTTGTTCCTTGCGCGAAAGCATCCGCTGCCGAGAAATACACCAATAAAACCATCGATATTAACCGCCAAATACCACCACGAGGTAGATGTTTATTCAGAAAAGTCCCTGCGCCATTGTGAATAGAGTAATGAGAATATTCAATCCAAAATTGGAGGTGTCAACAACCACTGAATGCAATTCCTTCGACCTTCTGTTTCACACTTTTGATGGCATGGCCGTTCTTCCTTAAATCAACCAATCCGGAAGTTACTTCATTTGGTGCAGTACCGCGTGGGGAAAAAACCAGGGCTAAAAGAACGGGAAATACCGGATCGAAAGTAATAGACAATAAGCAAAATCGGATGAAGGTGATTCCAGCGGGGATTGGCACTTCGATGTTACAGCAATAATAAGGTCATGACGAGAGTGAGTCTTGCACGACCTTATATTGCGAAAAAACTCTCGGATGTCAAGACGATGAAATGCCATTTTTTCTCAAAAAATTAACAAAATTGTCCAAAACCTCAATTGACTTCATATACGAAAATCGTAATATTCTACGTACCATTCTTATCAAATTTGCCTAAGGCCTCCATGTCAAACAAAATTGTCTTTCTGACAGGCTCTACTGGTTTCATTGGCTCGCACGTCGCCAAAATACTCTGTCAGGAAGGCTGGATGGTGCGGCTACTTGTTCGCAATGTAACGAAAGCGAGAGGCATGTTCGAATCCTGGCAGCCGACGACTCCGGGAAATCTCGAGTACATCGAAGGAGATTTGTTCGCCAGTTCTCCGGCGGACCGGTCGAAGCTCTTTGCGGAATGCTTGAAAAGTGCAAATGCCGCCATCCATATCGCAGAAGCAAAAACAAAAGAGAAGGATTTTGACGCGAAGAACATAAAAACATTTGGCCTTCTTCTTGAGGCAGCGGCGGGAACATCGAGTTTAGAACGGTTTGTTTTTGTTTCCGCATTTATGGCGGGAGGACTTCCTCAACCGCTTCCCAAGATTTTGACAGAGGAAATGACAGGGGGCGAGTTTCCGGATCCCTATTTTCAATGGAAAAGAATGGCCGAACGTTTGCTGATAAAATCCTCCGCCAAATCCCGTTTTACGTACTCAATCATTCGGCCGGCGCTGGTTTACGGACCAAATGCCGAATGGCTCGTGCCGATGCTGAGGGTGATCAAGAATATAGGACCATACTTTGTTCCCCTGCCGAACGGAGGGACAGCTCCTCTTGGAACCGTTCACGTCGATGATGCGGCATCAACAATTGCTATGTCCACTTCGAGTAAATATGCGGAAAATCAAATCATCCATGCAGTTGACAATGGAGGCACAACGTACATCGACTGGTTTGAAACAATCTGCAAAGCCGGCGGCCGGAAGGCGAAGATCGGCAGAATTCCAGAATCGATTGTGTATTCGGCTGCCCGTGCAGCGGACGCACTCACCTCTTTCGTCAACCATCATTTCGGCGCATACCTTTGGGCACAGGTACTGAGCGAGGGCTGCGGCTACTCGAACGAAAAAATGAAACGCATCATCGGCAATCTTAAGCATCCTACAATTCGTGAAGGGATTCCGGGAATGATGGAATGGTTCTCCCGAACTCATGCGTAAGCTGCGTCCAAAAAAAAATCGGGCAGCCTGCACTGCCCGATTCACCGCTGAATTCCGCACTCTACATTATTTTTCTATAGGCGCATTAATAAGATTTCCCCACTCCGTCCATGACCCATCGTAATTGCGAACTTTCGGATAACCAAGAAGATACTTCAACACGAACCATGAATGCGAAGACCGTTCACCGATACGGCAATATGCGGTGATTTCTTTCAACCCAGGAACAATTCCTTTGCTTTCATACAATGCTTTCAAGTCAGCCGCAGATTTGAACGTTCCATCCTCGTTAACGGCTTGCGACCAGGGGATATTCTTCGCTCCGGGGATATGCCCTCCCCGCATTGACAATTCCTGTAGCCCCGGAGGCGCCAGGATCTTTCCAGTGTACTCATCATTCGAACGGACATCGACCAGACCGTGCGATGGTTCGCTGAGACGCGCAGCCACAAAATCCCGCAGCGCTCGTAAGTCTGTTTCGACCTTTGTAACCTTGTACGACTTCGTTCCGTAGCGTGGAACACTGGTTGTAAGAGGTTTCCCCTCCGCCACCCACTTTTTCCTTCCGCCATTGATGAGCCGAACGTCCGCATGCCCGTAATATTTCAACAGCCAAAATGCATAAGCTGCAAACCAATTGTTGTTATCCCCGTAAAGAATCAATCCGGTATCGGGACCGACTCCCGATTCGCCGAGAAAGTGCTCGATCTGCTCCTTGCTAAGAATGTCGCGGCGCGTCTGGTCCTGAAGCTGTGTTTTCCAATTCCATCCGATCGCCCCTTCGATGTGTCCTTTTTCGTACTCGCTGGTATCGACATCCACTTCGACGAACCGAAAATTAATATCCTTTCGGTGCTCCAACGCCCAGTCGGTTGTAACAAGAACATCGGGATTCGCATACCCGCTGTTTGAAGCCATAGATCCTCCTTTATTGTAATGAGTTGCTGGCGACGCGTTTGAAAAACGCTCTTGTGAAAAATGATAGCCGTCGTAACCGGAGGTAAAGAACACATCCGAGGCAGAAATTAACCGTCAAATTGACTAACGCAAGGACCGCGACCAGGAACGTCAATATCCATCCGACAACCGGTTGATTGACAACGGCAAGAAATATGAACGCAGCACTTAAAAAAATTCCTCCAAGCCCTTGGGCAAATAAATGCTGTGCATTGTCTTCTTCACAACCATCTGGACGTAAAATCCGCAATGGGCGGAAGACGTTGGCATAGAGAAGCTTGAATGCACCCGCAGAAGGAACAACCGTTCCCACCAGCAGCACCAATGCAAGCAAAGCTACAAGCCAGGGGAGCTGGAAAGCAAACGCTGCCACGACCAGCGTTATGATCGACCCTTGATTGAATTTGAGCGCAGTCCGGTCGACGAGCGAAACTCTGTTTGGCATATCTGTGAATCCTTTCGAAGAATAGTGAAAAATAAAAAACCCTCTTCTTGTTGATAGAAGAGGGTTCGTTCTTTTAAAGCTTATATGCGGTTATTTATGGAGCGTCCGCCATCCTTCCGCTTCTATCGATATTATCGTTCAATGTACAGCAACAACACGCTGCACAACAACAAACATCTGAGCAACAGCTTATTGAATCGATATGGGGATTAATGGCTTTCATTACATATAAATATAATGATGTTTGAATAATTGTCAAGCGGCACGGCAGCATTGCAATATCATAGTTCAATCAATACACACCAAGCACCTTGAATCACTGCCATCCCCACGTAAATGCGGCCGACATCCCCGCAGAGATTTCGCCAAACTCTTTTCCTCCAAAATATTTATTGTACCGATAGGTGATGCCGAAAGTATGTTGCGGAATGAACCCGAAATACGACAGCCATGGAGTCATCAACCACGAAGAGACTCCCAGTGAATATCCGGTGGAAGGGAAATCGGTGATAATACCCGCTGACGGACTGATGCCGAATAAAAAGAGTTCCCGGCAATCCACGAAACTTATGTGAAAATCCTTCTGAGCCTCAAAGCGGAAAAAATCTTTCTGGTCCTGGGCAAAAACATGAGTATAGCCGATGGTGAACTGTGCATCTGAGAATCGCTTCAGGTCAACTTTTTCTCCAAATCCAACGCCAGTTTCGAATGTAAGGATGCCATTTATTTTCCCGTCGTGCATCACCATGCCGCCGCTCGGCGGGATGGCACTGAGCACCGTCGATCCGATTGCCAGGGGGACCAAAACAACAGTGGAAGCAATCTCTATTGCGTCTTCATATGTTGTGGTCTCGGGTACTTTGAAACTCCGTTGACGTTGAATCCTGGCCATACGTAAGAAGCGGGCCGAACATCGCAAGCAGTATCAATATAAAAATTGGGCGAGTCATTAGTGAAGGGATAAATTCAAAGTGAAAAGTGAAAAGTTAGAAGATAAAACATAAACTCGCAAAATGATTAAACTTTTAACTTTTCACTCTTAACTTCTTCTCGCACCAGCGCAAGTTCCTTCACAAGGTACTCCCCCGTAAACGATTTCGGATTCTTACTCATCTCTTCCGGTGTCCCTTCTCCAACAATATACCCTCCTTCACTCCCTCCTTCCGGGCCAAGGTCGATAATCCAATCTGCCGTTTTGATAACATCCAGATTGTGTTCGATAACGATGACGGTATTTCCTTTGTCGACGAGTTTGTTTAAAACAGAAAGCAGCATTTTAACGTCTTCAAAATGAAGCCCGGTTGTCGGTTCATCGAGGATGTACAGCGTTTTCCCCGTGCCGACTTTTGAAAGCTCGGTGGATAATTTTACGCGCTGCGCTTCGCCTCCGGACAATGTGGTCGCCTGTTGTCCCAATCGGATATAACCCATTCCGACATCAAAGAGGGTCTGTAACTTTCGCTGGATGCGCGACATCTCGCTGAAAAATCCGAGCGCTTCCTCGACGGTCATCTCCAGGACATCCGCAATGGATTTTCCCTTGAAATGGACTTCGAGGGTCTCACGATTGTAGCGTTTTCCTTTGCACACGTCGCACACGACATAGACATCGGGCAAAAAATTCATTTCTATTTTTCGCACGCCGTCCCCTTCGCAGCTCTCGCACCGGCCCCCCTTTACATTGAAGCTGAACCGTCCCGCTTTGTACCCGCGAATCTTCGCCTCGGGGAGCTGAGTGAAGAGGTCCCGGATCATCGTGAACATGCCGGTATACGTCGCGGGGTTCGACCGCGGTGTCCTTCCGATCGGCGATTGGTCGATGTCGATGATTTTATCAATTTCGCCGATGCCCTGGAGCGATGTGTACGGCAGCGTGCTTATCTTCGTCTTATAGAATTTTTTTGAGAGGATCGGGAAAAGGGTCTCATTGATGAGCGACGATTTGCCGGAACCGCTAACTCCCGTCACGCACATAAACACGCCAAGCGGAATTTTTACCGTAACATTCTTAAGATTATTTCCTGCGGCGCCCTTGAGCGTCATAAATTTTCCATTTCCCTCGCGACGGTGGTTTGGCACTTCAATCTTCTTCTTCCCCTGAAGATACTCAATCGTTGACGATACACCATTCTCTCCACTTTTCACTTTTAACTTTTCACTTCTCGCTTTTAATCTTCCCGGCTCTCCCACCGCAACTACCTTCCCGCCATGTTCGCCGGCTCCGGGACCAAGGTCGACGACGAAATCGGACTGTTCGATCATCTCTTTGTCATGTTCGACAACAAGCACGGTATTGCCGAGGTCGCGGAGGTCTTTTAACGAGTCGATCAGCTTCCTATTATCGCGTTGATGAAGCCCGACGCTCGGTTCGTCGAGGATATACAGGACGCCGACGAGCTGCGACCCGATTTGTGTTGCGAGACGGATGCGCTGCGCTTCCCCGCCGGATAGAGTTCGGGCCGCCCGGTCGAGCGTGAGATATCCGAGACCGACATTCACCATGAACTCAATCCGCTGGCTGATTTCTTTCAGAATTTGATTGGCGATTTCCATCTGCCGCGGATTGAGGCTCAGGGTTTTGAAAAACTCCCGCGCTTCCGTCAGCGATAATTCCACGACGCCGGCAATGTTCACTTGTTTTCCCGAACCTGTGTCTTCAAGTTTAATCGCGAGGCTTTCTTTCCGAAGACGCCCTCCATGACAAAGGCTGCAGCGCGTCGTGCTCATGAACCCCTCCACCCATTCTCGAATTTTCGGAGACGCCGTTTCCGAATAATAATTCTGCATCATGCCGACCACTCCGCTGAACCGATGCTTGTACACCACCGGCCTCCCGCCGCCGTGCGAATATTCAATTTCAATTTTCTCTTTTCCAGTGCCGTATAACAACTCCTGGCGCGCTTCTTTGGAAAGCGATTTCAACGGTGCGTCGAAATCAAATCCATGCCTCTTGAGAATTGCACGCACCTGGCTGAAAAACCAGGTCTGACGCGGTTTGCCGAGAGCAGCGATTCCTTCCTGATTGATGGAAAGCTTTTCATCGGGAATAATGAGAGAAAGGTCGAATTCCTTTTTCTCCCCCAATCCTTCGCATGAAGGGCACGAACCATACGGCGTGTTGAACGAAAAAGAATTTGGCGCAGGCTCTTCGTAGCTTGTCCCGCAGTTTGGACAAGAATATTGTTTGCTGAAGAGATGGTCGGAAATTCCATCGTTCACAATCAGGACACCCGAGCCAAAATTCAATGCAACTTCCACGGAGTCTGCTACGCGGCTGCGGCTCTCTTTTTTCACTGCGATGCGGTCAACGACAATCTCGATATCGTGAACTTTATACCTGTCGGCTTTCATCCCTTTTGAAATTTCCTTCACATTACCGTCAACCCGGACACGAAGAAAACCGTCCCTGACAATTTGTTCGAACAACTCGCGGTAATGCCCCTTCCGCCCTTTCACCACAGGCGCCAGGATTTGGATTTTTGTTCCCCCCGGCAGTTTCAGTATCGCATCGATGATCTGGTCAACGCTTTGCTTTTGTACTTTCGTTCCGCAGTTGACGCAGAACTGCACGCCGACCCGTGCGAATAGTAATCGAAGAAAGTCATAGATTTCCGTCACGGTCCCCACCGTCGAGCGGGGATTATGGCTTACAGTTTTCTGTTCGATGGAAATTGCCGGGCTTAATCCCTCGATGTAATCGACATCGGGCCTTTCCATCAGACCCAAAAACTGCCTGGCGTACGCGGACAGGCTTTCGACATACCGCCGCTGTCCTTCAGCGTAAATCGTATCGAATGCAAGGCTCGATTTGCCTGAACCGGACAGTCCCGTGATGACAACGAGTTTGTCGCGCGGGATTTCAACGTCAATATTCTTGAGGTTGTGTTCCCGCGCCCCTTTAACTATAAGAAGATTATGATCTTGCATTCAGAGTATTATTGAACCGGCAGATGATCTTTTCCCGAGGGGTGTTGGGCAAACAAATTCGCTTATCCAACATTATTCAAACAAATTGCAAGCTTAGAAATGAAAGATATTCATTGGAGGCGGGAAATGCAAAGTAATTCGCGCACAAAATTTACTCGTAAAAAGGACCCTCGCTCTTTCGAAAAGCGAGGACCTTTTGCATCCTAGAAATCTGCTCGGTCTTGAATCTGCTCTCCATCAGAGAAATCACTTGACCACGCGCAACTCGAACGTGAGGTTTCGTAACGGAAACAAATTCGCCAGTCGATTCTCGTACAAATCCTTCCGCTGGTTCGCAAATGCAACGATAATCCGGTCGAACCAATGGCGTTGTTTCAGTTCTTTTTCAAATTCAACCGATAACAATGTAAAGTGGGCTTTCGAATATCGAAACCCTGCGTTCGCCGTTCCGTCGATAAAATAATCGAACGAATGAACACCGAAGAAGTGCCTGTGTGTCGGGTCGGTATGAGCCTGTTGATGCGAATAAAAAGGGACGACGACCGTCACAAGAGCCGACGGTTTTGCAATCCGGTGGAGTTCTTCCATCACCTTGAGGAAGTCGTCGAGGTGTTCGATAATATTGTCGCAGATAATCTCGTCGAACTGATTGTCGGAAAACGGATACGGAATACGGTTGAGATCGTGAATGACATCGGCGTGAGAGCGGGGATTTACATCGATGCCGATCGCGCCGGGACGTTTGCGAAGACCGCATCCAACGTCGAGAATGTGGTATCGAGGAACGGTTGGGGGGGCTGGCTTCTTGCTGTCAGCTATTGGCCTTTTGGCTTTTGGCGCTATTTTTTTATTCTTCATTCTTAATTCAGAACTCAACCGATTTTTTTCCGTTTATTCAGATACTGAAATAACGCCGTATCGAACGGGGTGTCCGTGTCGAGAAGAACGTAGTCGATATTATTTTCCCTGCACTCGCGTTTATAGCGGTCAAGAAACGCACGCATCTCTTGCTGATACGCACGCTGGATGTGGTACGGCTGCGTCGTCATTTCTTCCGCCGTCTCAAGGTCCTTGAACACGGCATCGCCGCCGAACGCAAACGACCTCTCAAGCGGATCAAGGACCTGCATGACAAGTACATCGTGATGGTTATGCCGGAAATGTTTCAGCGCGGCCATCACTTTCCCCGGGTCGTCGAGCAGGTCGCTGACAATAATGATAAGTCCCCGGCGGGTGATGCGCTCTGCCATGCGGTGCAGAGATTGCGAAGTCCCCGTCGTTTTTCCGGCTGAAAGATTTTCAAGCTCGACCAGAATTCTCCGCAGGTACGCCTTCGTTGCGTGCGGCGGCAGCGTCAGCCGGATGGTTTCGTCGTACACTGTCAAGCCGACAGCATCCCGCTGCTGCACCATAAGGTAGGCAAGCGCGGCAACGGCGTACGAAGCGTATTCCAATTTTGAAATTCTTCTTCCGCTCCCTTTTTTCGAGTTCTCGGAAGCGAACGACATGGACGCGCTAGCGTCAAGGATGATGTACGATTTGAGATTTGTCTCCTCTTCGTACTGTTTGATGTAATAGCGGTCAGTTTTGCCATACACCTTCCAGTCGATGCTTCGGATTTCGTCTCCCGGCATGTACTGCCGGTGTTCAGCGAATTCGACGCTGAAGCCGTGGTACGGGCTCTTGTGCATCCCGGTGATGAATCCTTCAACCACCATGCGTGCGCGAAGCTCCATGTTGGCAAGCTTCGAAACAACATCGGGCTGGAGATATGTGAGAGCCTGTTCCATCCGCCGATTGACTATTTTTTCTTGGAAGGTTTCTTTGTTTTCAGTGCAAGTTCTTTTTTCGCGCCGATGATCTCATCCGGCGTTTTACCGAGATTATCGATCTCAAATTTTGCCGACGCTGCAAGTTCATGGTTCGGGAACCTTGCAATGAAATTTTGATATGCAACTCGCGCACTATCGAACATTTGAAGATTGTTGTTATAGATAAAAGCGGTAATGAACATTGCAACCGGAGTAGAATTCAAATCCGGATACTGTTTTACGAACGCACTATAATAATTCACGGCAGAACGATAATCGTGCTTACCATTCTGGTACGTTTCAGCGATCATATACAGAGCAGCCGATGCGTTTTTTCCCTGCGGATAATCCTTTATCGTAGCCTGACACATCTGAATGGTCGAATCCAAATTGCCGCTGGCGCGCGACTGCTCAATTTTTTGCCATAACTCATCCTCCGTCATCTTGGCGCAGCCAATAAGAAAAAGGATGACACAGGGAACAATATAGACAACGAATTTCATGACCTCTCCTTGTTCAGATTTATAGAATGAATGCGTTATTGTTTTCTTCGCATGACTGCTGCAAAGAAGCCGTCCGTTCCATGGACGTGCGGTTTCAGCCGAAAATATCTTTCCTGCGATAATGATTCAAGCTGGTAGCGGCGCAGAATAGTCGACGGCTCCATGGTTTCGAACTGAGGATGCTCTCCCAAAAACTTCTCGACAACGTCCTCGTTCTCGGATTTCATCATCGTGCATGTTGAGTAAATGAGCCTTCCGTTCACTTTCACGCAGCCTGCATAATGGTTCAGAATATTTGATTGCTTGATATTCAATTCCGCAACGGATGCGGGAGTGACCGTCCACTTCATGCCAGGGTTGCGGCGGATAGTGCCGAGACCGCTGCATGGAGCGTCGACGAGAACATTGTCAGAGGCATCGGCCAAACCGGACGGGAGCCGGCCTTCTTCAACTTTACACACGCGAATAGTATCAACACCGCTCCGACGAATGCGTTTACGTAATCCTTCCAAACGAAAAGCGTTCGTATCGAGGGCAAAGATAACGCCGCGGTTTTTCATTAACGCAGCAAGCGCAAGGGATTTTCCGCCTCCTCCCGCGCATGCATCAACCACCTTCGATGTCGGCTTCGGGTCAACGAGCAGGGAAAGGAGCTGGCTCCCTTCATCCTGGACTTCAAAAAACCCCTTCCGAAAAATATCGAGCTGAAAAACATTGATCCTCCTCCGAACCGTCAAACCAACGCTGGAAAACTTTGTGCGCTCGGTCTCGATATTTTCTTTCGCCAAAGCCTCCTGACAAGCGTCGACGGTTGTTTTCAATGTGTTCACGCGAAGCGTCAACGGCGCCGGCATATTGAGAGCTGCGCAAAGGTGAACAGTTTCATCTTTTCCGTACTGCGCGAGCCACTCATCAATCATCCATTCCGGAAATGAGTGCCGAAGAGAAAGCTCTGCTGTGCCGCCGGAGCGAGGCGATGGCTCATTGTTAAACTTGTCGTTGTGCTTCTTCAATTCGCTGAGAAAGAGCAACAATGATTGCTTCTCAGCCGGATCTGCCTCAAGCTCATGGACCAATACATCGACCTGGTCGTTCGCGACCGCAGACCTGTACACGAGGCACTGTAAAAATGCCGTCGGGTTGTCCGACGATTCAAAAAACCTTTTTCCTGAAGCCTCACACAGCCACTCTATCCGTTTCTTGTACCGAAGCATTCCGTACACGGTCTCCGCAACAAACCGCCGGTCGTGCGAGCCGAGATATTTGTGCGAACGAAAAAATGTATCGATCGTGCTGTCGGCCGGATGTTCACTGTGAATGATGAGGTCATACAATTCAGCGGTATGACCGATAAGAGAAGATGTTTTCAAGAATTATACTTCAACCACGTCAGAATTCATGTCAGAAGTTCGATACGCTCGCGCCATACGCGGAGTATTGAATGCGACAGCGGGAGCGCCGTTTTTGTTCAACACAATCACCCCGCCAAAGCCGTCGGCTTTTTTTTCCAAGTGCTGGATCGCTTGCTTTGCGGCAGCCGCAGAGTCGCCGCCGTTGTATTCCATCAAATCTATGACCGTTTTTGCCAATACGACCTTAATGATCGCCTCGCCCCATCCCGTGCATGACGCGCCGCCGACAGAGCTGTCCGCATAAGTTCCGCATCCGATAAGAGGCGAATCTCCGACTCTCCCCGGATACTTATTCGGCGTACCACCGGTAGAAGTCCCGGATGCGATCACACCATTGTGGTCGACGGCAACCGCACCTACAGTGTCGTGCGGCGTCTTTTTCCGGAAGGCATCTTTCGTCGATATGCTTTTTTTGCTCCGTTGAATCTCTTTCCATCTCTCCAACTCTCTTCCAACGAGGAGGTCCTCCTTCGAACACTGTGTAATTCCGTGTTCTTCGGCAAAACGAACCGCACCCTGTGCAGCAAGCAAAATATGCTCGCTCTTCTCCATAATAACTCGTGCAAGAGAAATTGGATAGCGGATATTTTGAACTGCGGCAATAGCACCAGCCCGAAACGTTGTCCCGTCCATAATGCTTGCGTCGAGCTCGATTTCGCCGATGGAGTTCACAAATGAGCCGCGCCCGGCATCGAACGTCGGGTCATCTTCCATAAAATTGACCGATTTTTCGACTGCTTCCACTGCACTCCCGCCGTTCGTGAGAATGTTCCACCCGATGGCAAGAGCCTGCCGCACGCCATTGCGATGCGCTTCAACCAGATCGTCGGGAATATCCCATGCACCGCCATGCACAATGAAAGAAATCATAAGATTATTCCAACGGTAAACTGAAATAAAAAGAGCTGCCGACGTGCTCCTGACTTTCTACCCAAATCCTGCCCCCGTGCGCTTCAACAATATTCTTGCAAATTGCAAGGCCGAGGCCAGTTCCTTTTCCGGCTGCCACGGCTGACGTTACAATCTGCCGGTACTTATCGAAAATAAAGGGTATTTCTTTCGCCGGGATCCCAAGGCCGTTATCTTTGACGCAAACAACGACTGAAGATTTCTCTATCCCAACGCTTTTCAAAGCTTTATCGTTCTGCTGAGCATTCCGGACGGTCACGACGATTTCGCCGCACTCACCGGTAAACTTGATACTGTTCATCAGAAGGTTATCCATCACCTGTTCAATTTTTGCCTCATCGGCAATGAGAGAAACTCCCTCAGTCTCATATTGCTTAGAAAAGGAGATGGATCTTTTTATCGCGAGCGGTTTCATTTGCATCAAGGTGTGATCAATCATCTCAAGCAAATCTATCGGATGCTTATTGAGTGTCACGTACTCTGATTCGAGCTTGGAAAGGTCGAGAATATCGTTGATGAGATCGAGCATCTGTTCGCTCGCCTTTTCAATTGTTTGCAGCATCTCATCCTTGTCTTGCTCGCTGAGGTTTTTTTCTTCCATCATCAATTGCGTAAAGGCGCGGACTGCAGTGAGCGGACCCCGAAGGTCATGTACTAACATTGAAAAAAAATCCGATTGCAGCCGCATCACTTTCTTTTCAGCAACCGTCATCCGCAAAATGGATTTGACCCGAACGATAAGTTCATTGGTATCGATCGGTTTGACAAGATATTCGTTCACGCCAAGGTTAAAACCGCGTTCCATGGAGAGAGAGTCGCGCACGAAGCCAGTGAGGAATATAACAGGGAGGTCTTTTGTTTTTTTATGGACGCGAATGCGGGAGAGCGTTTCAAACCCGTCCAAACCCGGCATGAGAATATCAAGGAGCACAAGGTCAATTTTCTCTCTCTCTAATATACCAAGCCCTTCTTCGCCGGTTGTCGCCCGGAACACCGTGTAACCCGCATGTCCAAGCACGATGGCAAGTGTATCGACGTTTGATGCTTCATCGTCTATAATGAGGATGGAATATGTTTCTCGAGAAGATTCTTTCATTATTAGGTAAAATAGAAAAAATGTGCTGGAATTGCAAGGATACCGGAGATGCCGGCGGCGACTTTAACGCGAAAAGCCAGATCAACTCTGGCTTTTTGTTCGCAATTCTTTTAATGAGTGGAATCAATGACTGTGGGCGACATTCACGACGTGTCCGCACATCGTGCACCGTATCTCTTTTTTATCGATACTGTGAAATTGCTTTTCGATGTAACGCAATCCAAAAAGAAGAATGAAGGAAAAGACGAAAAACAATTCGAACGGCAATACTAAAAGGGAGACACCAAAAGATACAATTGCCAGCAACGCCAAGGCAAATAAAGACATGAAACTTTTCCTATAAACCATGGTACCGCAATTCGGACAACTCATATTTATTCCTCCCTGCTAATGAAAAATATTCCAAAATCAACCTGCATATATATATGCATTGCTTCTGCACTGTGTTGTGATTTCAGTCATCCATCTGGTACCTTGTGATGTTCGTTTATTGATGCTAATTTCGTGATTTTTTGCGAAAAATATTCTTAAAAAATTTATTGTCAATTTTCGAACCTATCCATAATCGCTGTAATCGCCGAATTGAGGACGCTCTCAATAATGGCACTCCAATCGTCATTGCCTTTGCCCCGCAATTTTCTTAATTTTCTTTATGGGTAAAATATTCCGCTTCATAAACAGCCTCATTCTACCAACAGAGTTCCGCACAATCTTCAGGTTTTGTTTTACTATCTTGCTATTGGACGCTTCGGCCATTTATAGCCAAAGCACTATAACCATTCATCCGCGATTTGTCGAATATTCGGGCACCCGGCACGACATCGTTCTCACGAAAGAGATCAAACGGCCAAAGATCGCTTTGGTACTGAGTGGTGGGGGGGCACGGGGCATTACTCATGTCGGAGTCCTCAAAGCGCTTGAAAAATACCATATCCCGATTGACCTTATTGTTGGAACAAGCATCGGGAGCCTGGTGGGCGGACTCTATGCTTCCGGATATTCGACCCAACAATTGCAGACTCTCGTCGATACAACCAATTGGGCGGCTGTACTTTCTTTTGGCGACGAAGCGGACCGAACTGATCTTTTCGTCGGTCAAAAACAGGCGGCTGACAGGAATTTGCTCACTATTCGATTCGACGGCCTTACTCCGGTTATTCCCTCCGCCATTTCCAGCGGACAACGGCTCACGACGTTTATTAACCAGTTGACCCTTCAGGGTATCTATCACCCCAATCATTCTTTTGATGATTTAAAATTTCCGTTCCGCGCGGTGTCAACTGACATGGTTTCCGGCCAAAGAATTGTCCTCGCTTCAGGGAATCTTGCCGAAGCACTCCGCGCAAGCATCTCGGTTCCGCTGTTGTACACCTCTGTCAAACAGGATTCAATGGAGTTGACTGATGGGGGGCTCATCTCAAATATTCCCGTTGAAGTCGCCCGTGATATGAATATGGACATTGTGATTGCCGTTGACGTTTCCAGTCCGCTCCGGACAGCCCACCAATTGAATGCGCCCTGGGAAATTGCCGACCAAATCATTAATATCATGGCCCAGTTGCCGAATAAACAATCCCTCGAAAAAGCCACCATCGTTATTAAGCCTGATTTAGGGGGGCACCTTGCAACAGACTTTTCCGGCCTCGACTCGCTCATTGATAAGGGAGAAGAAGCTGCGTTGGCAAAAATGCCGGCGTTATTGGACAGCATACAAGAAAAACAATCGGCTAGTTATTTTTCCAGCGCCAACGTGGACCAACTTTCATTCAAAATATCCGCTGTAAGCTTTCAAGGCTCTGAGCTTCCTCAGAATATAAAAGCGGATCTGGATGGCCTGACTGCACATGAAAAGGTAACAATCGGATTTATAAAGAAAAAATCGCCTCGTTGTATTCGTGCGCCAATTACAGAGACACCTACGCCGAGATTGACCTTCATGATTCGACAGCTTCCGTGAAATTTGTTAATATCCCAAATCCCGAAATCCGTTCCATCGAACTCACCGGTGATTCAGTCATTGCGAAAGAAGAACTTATACCTTTCGTCAGCCAGTTAATGAACAAAGCAGCAAATTCCGACAGCACGCGAGCAGCGTTAAACGATATTCTCGCTTTGTATCGCGATAGAGGATATTCTCTTGCCCGTATTCAATCTGTTCAATTGGATTCAACACAAGGAGTTCTGCAAATCGCAATCGATGAAGGAGTGATTTATCACATGAGGATAGAAGGGACAACGAAGTCGCGCGATTGGATTATATGGAGGGAACTCCCCTTCACCGTAGGAGATATATTCACTGTTTCGAACGCTCAGCAAGCAATTGCCAACATCATGGCAACAAATCTCTTCGACCAGGTATTGATTGATGTCCGGTACATTGGGGTTAAAACAGAAATCGTTATCAAGGCGACTGAAAAAAAATCCGAGCTGGCGGGCGTCGGGCTGCGCATTGACAACGAACGGAGTGTGCAGCCCTCCGCTGAAGTTCGCGACGAAAATTTCCTCGGCACCGCTACCGAACTTGGCGCCTACTTTGGCGGCGGTCTGCGAAACAGAACATATCTATTGGAATTCAAGGCGAACCGCATCTTTAATTCGTACTATACTTTCGACTTGAATTCCTTTTATGATTTGAAGGATATCTACACTTACGAGAACGACCCTACTGTCCAATCGCCTACATCGTTCAACAGAGTGCGCATCGGAGAATATCGACAGATCGAAGACGGCGGGTCGTTTTCGCTTGGCAGTCAGGTTGAGCGGCTTGGCACCGTTACGGCGGAATACCGTCTGGGACTGAATCAAATAAATTTTTTGTCGGGAATAGGTTATTCCACCGACAAGTTCATGCTTCAAACGCTGAAACTTTCATCCACGATCGATACGCAGGATCAGTTTCCCTTTGCCCGTTCGGGGTCGTTGATGAACATCAGTTGGGAGACAGCATCGTCAATCGGCGCGGGAGACATCGGCTACTCAAAGCTCTTTCTCTCGTACGAATGGTTTTCCACATATTTCGAAGGGCAAACACTCCACCCGAAAATTGTGTTCGGTTTCGCGGATCAAACGTTGCCGCTTTCACAGCAATTCACTCTCGGAGGAGAGGATTCTTTCTACGGGCTCAATGAAGATGATTCACGAGGGAGGCAGGTGTTCGTCATTAATGTGGAATACCGGGCGCTGCTCCCTATTAAAATTTTTTGGGATACGTATTTCAAGATTCGGTACGACTTCGGTTCGATTTGGCCCGAACAGCAGAGCATAAGCCTTCGCGATCTTCATCATGGAGTCGGCGCGGGAATTGCTATCAACACACCGGCCGGAAAGGCAAGTTTTTCAGTCGGAAGGAGCTTCTTCGTGCGAAGAGATTTGTTGTCGCAGCCGCTGAGCCTCGGCCCGATCCTCGCATACTTTTCTTTCGGATACCCGTTGTTATGAAGACGCGATAATTCTCGCAGCAGCGTTGTGGTGATCCTCTTACAATAGCCCCCTTGTCATTCCCCCATCGACACTGATCGTGGCCCCCGTAAGAAAGCTTGCACGCGATGATGCAAGAAACGCGACGACGTCTGCGATCTCCTGAGGAGTACCATAGCGCCCGAGAGGAATTTCTTTTGCCTGTAGCTTCACGTATTCTTGCACTGTGATGTTCGCCTTCGAAGAACGGACCGCCGAGATTTCTTCCTGTCGCTTGGTCATAACGAAACCGGGACAGATAGTATTGATAAGAATTCCATCCTTTGCATACTGTGTGGCAAGAACCTTGTGCAGACCGATGAGCCCTGAACGAAGGGTCGATGATATCACCAATTCCTGTATTGGCTGTTTTCCGGCTATCGAGTTGACCGTAATTATTCTTCCCCACTGCTGTTTCTGCATAAACGGGATCACAGCTCTGGTTAAACGGATTGCGCTCATCATCGTCAGTTCCACGCCTTTGGCCCAATGGGCATCGGATAGGCGGTCGAATGTTTCAACCGGAGGCCCGCCGGCGTTGTTCACAAGAATGTGGATTGTGCCGAATTTCTTGATAACGGTTCTGACCAATTTTTCGACATCTTTTGCTTTACTCACGTCGCTTGGTACGGGAAACACTTCTCCCTTCGTTTTCGCCGAAATCTCTTTTGCCGTTACTGCGAGCAGTTTTTTATCGCGTGCGCAAATAACAACAGTCGCTCCTTCTTCTGACAGCGATTCCGCAATTGCCCTTCCTAAACCCTCACTCGACGCTGCAACCAGTGCTATTTTGTTTCGCAAGCCTAATTCCATGATGGAACTCCTTTCGGATATTTTTCACAATATCGTTAGTCGAGCTTTGTCCTGAATCGCAGCACACTCGCGATAAGAATCGTAACGCCCATAAAGAGAAGCGCTCCGGCCTCAAACCATAGGCTTGAGATTCCGACTCCTTTCAAGATTATCGACCGAACAACCACGAGATAATACCTCATCGGTACGCCAAACGATAACACTTGAAGAAGTTTAGGCATATTCTCTATCGGAAACGTGAATCCTGAAATGTACATCATCGGTTGAAGAAGGAAAAATTGCGACGTCATCATCGCCTGCTGTTGTGTGTTGGAAATTGTGGAGACAAATAACCCGAGCCCCAGCGACGTAAGCAAAAAGAAGATTGACAGCCCGAAAAGCAGCAGTACGTTCCCCTGCACTGTTATCCCGAACCCGACCACCATTGCCGCAAGCACGACACACCAGTTGACAAGACCAATGATCGTAAACGGTATCAGCTTTCCGAGAATCAACTCGGTCGGCGTTATCGGCGTCACCATAAGTTGCTCGAGCGTACCGATTTCTTTTTCTTTGACAACCGCCATCGAGGTTAGGTTCATCGTGGTAATCAACAAAATCATGACGAGCACTCCCGGCACCATATAGTTCCTGCTTCTCAAAGATGGGTTAAACCAGGCCCTCGTCTGCGCATTGATACCGCCAATACTTCCGGTTCCCGACACTTCAGCCAAAACATTGTTCGAATACTCCACAAGAATTTGATTGACGTACCCCATGGCGATGGCGGTGCTGTTTCCCTCGCTCCCGTCTAGAATCACCTGTACTTTCGCCGGTTCGTGCCGCAGAATGTCATCGCCAAATTTTCGGGGGATGATCAGCGCCATTGTCGATTTATTGTCATCAAGATAGTTTTGAATCGTGCTGTAGTCTTCCGTCGAATATTCGATGGTAAAATAGCCGGAGTTAGTGAACTTCTCAATGAGGTCCCTGCTCGACTCGCTTTTATCCAAATCGCACAGCACGACCGAAATGTTTTTCACGTCAAGCGAGGCCGCAAATCCCATAAACACCAGTTGCATCACGGGGGCCACAAACACAAGGGGCAGAAGCTTTCTTGTCCTTGAAAGAGCTGGCCGAATTCCTTTTTCAGCAGAGCCATAATCCGTTGTTTATTCATAGAATCACCCTAATGTTTTTCTAAACCGCCTGATGCTGATGAACATCATGAAACGATGTGAAGATCATGAGATACAAAATCTGATCCCAAAATGCAGCAAGTCCGACGCCTTTCAGAATGATCGACCGGAGGATGACGAGATAAAATTTCGCCGGAGTGATGTTGGTGAGGATTTGGAGCCACCACGGCATGCTGCGAATAGGGAACATGAAACCCGAAAGAATCATCGTCGGTAGCATTGAAAACAGCGATGCCAATTGAAATGCTACTTGTTGGCTGTCCGCAATGGTCGAGACGTACAACCCGATGCTGAGTGCCGCCATGATAAACAACAGCGTTGCGCCGAACAAATACAAATAACTTCCTTTGACAACGACGTCAAAGAGAAAGTAGGCTGCTACAATCACCAGCGCCGCCGCAACAAGAGAGATGAGGGCGTACGGAATCATTTTCCCGACGATGAGTTCGAAGGAAGTAATCGGCGACACGTCGATTTGTTCGATCGTGTTGCGTTCTTTCTCTTTCACAATCGAGAGCGACGTTGCAATTACGGCTGTAATGGCAAGGATGAATCCGATGAGACCGGGGACGAGAAATTTAGCGCTTTTCAATTCCGGATTGTACCACACCCGCGCATCATATTGAATCGGAAGATAACTCCCCCGTCCCATCTTCGAGAGATTGCTGAGCACGATTTTTTGTGAATACTGAAGCGTTACTGCTTGCACGTACGCCAGGATGGTCGACGCGGAATTAGAATCCATCCCATCGACAAGCACTTGGATGTCGGTTGTCTCATTTGAAAGCAGTTTGTGGGAAAAGTCTGTAGGGATGACAATCGCGGCCCGTATTTTAGCGTCGTCGATCATCCGCATCGCTTCATCCGTTGAACCAAGGTATTGTATATAATCGAAATATCCGGACGTAACGAACGCGTTGAGAAATTCGCGGCTTGTTTTGCTGTTCTCCTGGTCAATCACCGCCATCTTAATATGCGAGACGTCGAAGTTCAACGCATAGCCGTTGAGCAGCAGCAGCAAAGCAGGAACGAGCGTCAATATCGCAAGCACGCGTTTGTCCCGCCTGATCTGTCGAAATTCTTTTTTAATGATCGGAATAAGACGTCGTATCATTGTGGACTTCCTTTGGAATTTCAGCATGTTGCCGTTCTTATGAGGCCTTCTTCGCTTCCTGGTCCAATAAATAAATAAACACATCCTCCAGGGAGGGCGTAATTCTGTCAATTTTAGTCCATGCAATGTGCTGGGCGCGGAAGATATCCTGAATACTCTGCCGGGCGGTCTCTTCGTCTGATACGCTTACGTGCAGATATGTGCCGAACACGGAAGTCTCTTCCGCCCACGGCTCTTTCTCGATGATAGTCATTGCTTCGATGACATTTTCGCATTGGACTTCCAAAAGCGGAGACTTAATGTAGTTTTGCTTCAATTCTTTTGGACTTCCGCCGGCAATAATTTTCCCTGCATTGATGAAAATAATGTCGTTGCAATACTCCGCTTCCTCCAGGAAATGCGTGGTAACGAGAACAGTAATGCCTTCCGCCGAAAGGTCGTTGATCAATTCCCAAAATTTCCGCCGCATCACCGGGTCAACTCCGCTGGTCGGCTCATCGAGAAAGACTATTTTCGGGCGATGCAGCACGGCACAACCGAGAGCAAGGCGCTGTTTCCATCCCCCCGGGAGCGTTCTCGTAATACTCTTTTCCCGTCCGACCAAGTTTGCCATTTCCAACACCCATTCTTTTCGGTGCTGAAGGTCGCCGTTGCTGAGCCCGTAGACACGCCCGAAAAAATCAATATTTTCATCGACTGTCAAATCTTCATAAAGAGAAAATTTCTGAGACATATACCCGATGTTTTCTTTTACCTTTTCCGGATCTTTATTGATATCGAATCCGCCGACTCGCGCTGTCCCCTCGGAAGATTGCAGCAACGCGCAAAGCATTCTGATCGTTGTCGATTTCCCTGCCCCGTTCGCACCGAGAAAGCCAAAGATCTCGCCTTTCTTCACTTCAAAATTGATATGGTCGACGGCATAAAAATCCCCGAACCGTTTAGTGAGATTCTCAACCTCGATTGCGTTCTTTTCCATTGTCATTTTTCGATATTAATTACTTTTTCTCAATACGTGAAACGTAAAATGTGAGAAGTGAATAACCCGAATATCTTCGCTCTCTTTGATGACCTCTTGCACAAATCGCATATTGTAACTCTTATTTTTTTAACTTATTAACTTAAAACTTCTAACTGATTATTTCACCTCGCCGACAGCCTTCTCCAGCTTTGCTTGTGCCAACTCGTATTCCACAAGCGCCTGAGTCAATTGAAGCTTTGCCTGAAGTTGTGCAACCTCTGCATCAAGCATCTCCGAGTTTGTCGTCAATCCGGCTTTGAACTTTTGTTGTGTCACGCGAAGGTTTTCATCCGCTTGATCGACACTAAGATGGGAAAGTTGGATATTTTCTTTCGGCTTGTTTAAATGAAAGATAACTCTGTGTAACTTCCAACGTCACTCCATCTTTCAACATCAAGATTGCGTCTTTTGTCTGTTCGTACTGCGCCTGTGCTTCGGTGGTCTGATACACTGTGGTCAAATTATTCCAGATGTCGAATTGCAGCGTGACGCCGACATCCCACGAGTCTTTGAACGCGTCCAACGGTGGAAAATACCGCGGGTTCGGACGATCATAATAATAATTCCCCGTCAGAAAAATTTGAGGCGACCAGCCTGCTTTTGCCCCAGTCACACCGCTTTCTGCCGCCTTCAAGCGCCAGTCCAGCCCCTGTAGATCGGGGCGGTCGGTGAATGCAGCCTCAAGGAGCTTCTGCACGTCCGGAAATTCTTTTGTTGTCGGCGTCAATTGCGAACCGATACCAATCTGCGTCGTGAGTGGAATGCCAAGAGTCGAGTTAAAACTGATCATAGCGATCTCAACATTGTTTGCCGCTTCACTCTGCAGAAGTTTCGCGTTGGAGAATTGCACCTTTACTTTCAGCACATCATTCGTCGTCGCCATTCCTTGCGTAAACATGCTCTCGATATCACTCAAATGTGAGCTGATTTGAGCGACATTATCGTCGCTCACGCGTTTGATGTCCTTCGCACGGTATAAATTCCAGTATGCCGATTTAATGTTGTATACCAATTCGGCTTTATCATTTTCGACGTCCTTTTTTGACGCCTCTGCCGTGTATTCAGCGCTGTTGACGCCGCTTTGCAGTTTCCATCCTGTGAAAAGAGGCTGTTGAAGAGTCGCTTTCGTACCATAGTTATTCAGAATGACGGGAAAGTCAACGATGATCCCGGGCAAAGGAATTTTGAACTCCGGAACATCGCTCACTTTTTGATACGACGCCTGTGCTTTTAATGTTGGATACATTCCGGCTGCAGTTTCGCTCGCTTTGGCATCTGCGTACTCCAGCTTCATTTGAGAGGAGTGTAATTCCCGGCTGTTTTCGAGTCCGATAGCAATGCTTTCTTCGATGGTGAGCACGCGCTCCTGCGCGATAAGAACCGGTGCAGCGACACCGAGAAGAAGTGAAACAATTGAGCGTGCGTTCATTACGATGCAGACAACCTCACTTTCTTTTTGCGATGGATGATCGGATAATAACGAAATAAAAACGTTCTCTAATGACGGCGGAATTATTCTCCAATCGGAAACCGTGACCTCATGTTCCGCCAAATAGGCAAGCACTTTTGGAACATCACGGTCAGCATCGTCAACAACGATGTTCAAGCGGTCGCCAAATGCCTGAACTTCCTTTACCGGAGAATACTGTTTCAACAGCTTGAAGGAACTACGGATTTCACTGCAGACGATTTCTACTATCATTCCTTTCATCACTTTTTTCACGTTGGAAGGCGTATCCGCGATTAATATACTCCCCTGGTTCATTAACGCAACGTGCGTGCAGCGTTCCGCTTCGTCGAGATATGGCGTCGTCATAATAATAGTGATGCCGGACTTGAGCAGGTTCGAAAGCACTTTCCAAAAATCCCTCCGCGAGACGGGGTCGACACCCGTTGTTGGTTCATCGAGAAAGATAACTTCCGGAGTGTGAACGAGCGTGCAGGCAAGCGCCAGCTTCTGTTTCATTCCGCCGGAAAGCTTATCGGCAAGCCGTGTCCGAAATGGTGTCAACCGTGTAAATTCGAGCAGCTCGTTCCGGCGCTGCTTGTAATCCCTGAGGCCGTGAATCTCGGCAAAAAATTCAATATTTTCATCGACGGTAAGGTCGCCGTAAAGGCTAAATCTCTGAGAAAGATAGCCAATCCTTTTTCGCACCTCCTCTGCCTGTTTTCTAAGGTCATACCCGAGAACAAACAGCTCACCTCCGGTCGGAATGATGATCCCGCACAGCATTCGTATCGTTGTGGTCTTCCCGGCACCATCCGGTCCTACGAGAGCAAACATTTCTCCCTTCCGGACTTCAAGCGACAATGAGTTGACAGCAGTGATGTTTCCGAACTTTTTTGAAACAGAACGCAATTCAACGGCATTCATCGTTGTCGTATTAGAATTTGGTGAATTCATAATTGATCATTGACCGGTTATTTCAAATATGCGTCGACCGGCATTCCGCCTTTGAGAATCCCGTCCTTATTATCAACTTCGAGCTTCACACCGAATACTAGTTTGTACGATCCTCTTTTGTCTGAACATTTTTCGGCGTGAATTCAGCGATCGGAGAAATATAGATGACTTTCGCCGGAAATGTTTTATCAGGATATGTATCGATTACGAGATCCGCCTGCCCGCCCAATTTTACCCTACCCAAATCCGTGTCGCCGACGTAAATCATCAGGTTAAGAGTTTCGAGACGAGAGATCGTGGCAATTGTAGTTCCTACACCGACCAACTCTCCCGCTTCAACGGGCTTGTGCGTAACAGTTCCCGATACCGGAGCTACAATGTGGGCGTCGGAAATTTGTTTTCGCAAAAGGTCTGCCGCGGCCGTTGCCTGATCGAGACGGGCTTTTGCAGCAGCAAGATCCTCCGGACGCGCAAAATGTTTCAACTTTTGAAGGTTTTGCTCTGCCGAAGTATTCATCGCCTGGGCAATGGTGTATCTTGATTCGGCATCATCGAGATCTTTCTTTGTAACACTTTTGGTAGCATACAGCCCCCTTGTTCGTTCGTAATCATCTTTCGCCGTTTTGTATGTTGATTCCGACTGGCGCAAGCCTTCTTCGGCCTGGCGGAGGTCTTCCGACCGTGTCCCGATAACTAACAAACGGTATTGCGCGTCAGCCAAATCAACGCCGGCTTTTGCCTGCTCTAATTCAATATCGATCGTCGCATGGTCAAGAATCGCAAGCGTATCGCCGTTGTTTACTGCGCTCCCCTCATCAACGAAAAGAGTTTGGATTTGCCCGGCCACTTTTGCACTAACATTGACTTCGACGTCTTCGAGTGTGCCGCTCGCTTCGATAGTGCCCGCATGCTTGTCGCCGCATCCGGCAAGCGTTATGATGCCGGCAACTGCAGTTGCAAATACAATGATATGTTTCATAAATACCTTTTGAAAAATTAGATGTTTGTAATAGGTGAATCAAATACGTGGAAATTTTTGCGCGCATCATCGGTGAGTGCGCCTTCGAAGATTGTCCTAAAAATGATCCTGAAAGCCTCCTCGGCGGAAAAGGAGTTTTGCGAAAGGACTTCCGGATTGAGTATCCCCTGAATGCAATTGATAATCATGAGAGTGAGGATTTGCTCGTTGACGTGCGAGCGGAAGATATTCTCTTCGCGTGCTTGCGCGATCATTTTTCCAATCTTGTTAAATATCTGGTCGCGCCGAAATGTTTCGATTTGTTTCCATAGCTCCGGGGTGAACTTTTGCATGTCGAGCATAGCGCCCCTGCTCAACCTCGACATCTGTTTTCCAATGAGCATCATCACTCTGGCAAGCTTCTCGGCAAAGGAACCGTCGGATATTGAAATGGAGTCTATCTCATAGGCGACTTTTCGCAAGTTCTCCTCAATACCGGCTCGGAGTAAATCCTCCTTATCTTCGAAATATTTATAGAGCGTTTTCTTGCTCATGCCGAGTTCAGTGGCAATTTCATCAAGTGTTACTTTGCTGAACCCTTCGTGCATGAAGTGCTCTCGCGCAAAAGAAATAATGCGTTCTCGAATCTCAGCATCTGTCGTCATGCGACCTCCATAAGCACTCTGGAAACTTTTAACGTATTGATAGTTTCCAAAGTTCCAAAAAATAATCCATCTTTAACGACGGATTTCACCAAAATTTATTGCATTGCCACTAAAGAAACTATTAAAGTTTCTATGGTTTCCAATTTAACAAGAATTTACTCATTTGTCAAGCGCTATCTTGCATAATTTTTTGACGCTCGCTTCGAAGGACGGGCAGAGGTTAGTAACTTTCTTCTTTTGAGGGAAATTTCTTCCCCTTTACGTCGCTGATGTACCCCTTGAATGCGCCGCGCATTGTCTCTGTGAGCTTAGCGTAGGTACGGACAAAGCGGGGATGAAACTGCTCATTCATGCCAAGCATATCGTTCGTCACAAGGACCTGGCCGTCGCATTGCGCCCCAGCCCCGATTCCGATCGTCGCACATGACACATTGTTCGTCACTTTTGCTGCAAGTGATGTGGGAATTTTTTCAAGCACAATCGCAAAGACGCCAACGCGGTCCAGCACTTTTGCGTCTTCCACCAGCTCTTTCGCTTCAGCCGTTTCTTTGGCTCGGACTTCATATGTCCCAAATTTATAGATCGACTGGGGAGTCAATCCCAGATGACCCATGACCGGAATTCCGATATCGACCAGCTGCCGGACGAGCGGTTCTATCCGTTTCCCACCCTCCATCTTTACGGCTTCGGCGCCGGATTCTTTCAGGACACGGCCGCAATTCCTTACCGCCTCTTCGGTGTTTACTTGAAAAGACATGAATGGCATGTCCGCGACCAGCATCGCCCTCTTCACTCCCCGTCGAACCACTCTGGTGTGATAGATTATTTCATCGAGGGTAACCGGAAGCGTCGTTTCCAATCCCTGGAAGACATTCCCGACGGAATCTCCGACCAGAATAATATCGACGCCCGCTTCGTCAAGTAGCTTTGCCGTCATGTAGTCATAGGCAGTCAGCATCGCAACCTTCTCACCGTTTTTTTTCATATTTAGAATCACTTTCGTGGTGATCCGTTTATATTCGTTTGGATGAGAACTCATTGCCGTATCCTTTTCTGGAGCATTAGTTGTTGACCGCCTGTTCTGTTTCCTGAACCGCCTGCACCTCGTCATCCGCAATTTCTGTGAAGACAATATTCCATGCGCACTCAAAACCCTTTCTCAGTGCCACCGCAGCTTCATCAAACGAAACATTCCTTCCGAGGACAGAATCAAGCTCGGTCGTCTTCGTCTCCAGGCTTTCGCGGAGTGCAGCCCGAGCTTCTTCACTTTCTGCTTTCACGAACTCTGAAAGACGTCTGTGTACAGGTCCAAGCAAAACAGAACCGTGTTGAAGCACGATTTCATCCCCACCGGTAGCGGCATAGCGTCTCTGCGCACTACCGACAAGCTTCTTGCCTCGATACTGAATCTCGTATCGGGTCGAACTCGCAAAACATGGAATCGAAGACCGGCTTCGATAGAGCTGCGGCAAATTTGGCGATGTGAGCGCGCACTCACAATCAGCACCGAGAAAATGCAGTCCTGAAAGCAACGCCCCGCTGATTTCACGGTACGAGTCGTTGATGTTCTTACCGTGAGAAAACATTGCCACGGAGTACGTCAGTTCTTCAGCATGGAAAATTGCCCTTCCCCCCGTTGGCCTTCTGACAATATCAATGCCATGGGCTGCGCACCGCACTTTGTCAAAATCATTGTCTCGCTGATTGTATCCAAGAGAGATGGCATGCGGCTTCCACCCGTAGACTCTCAGCGTCGGCAAACCTTGATGCGCCGTCAATCCTTCGGCGAGAAGTTTATCCAATCGCATATTGTATTGACCGGGATGGAATCCTGAATTCAAAAATTGCCATCGTTCGGCTTCGTGCCCATTTGCTGGAAGTGCATTCATGCGTTCGAACGGATGATGATGCCGCGCTTGCTCCGCTCAATGAATGTGAGCAGATGATTGATTTCTGGAGTCAAAGAAAGTTCCTGCCGGATTCTTTGGGCTGCCTGACTTACGTTGAGTCTAGAAAAATAGAGAATCTGGTAGGCCTGCGTTAAAGCGTCGAGCGCCTCGCGGGAAAAACCACGGCGCCGCAGTCCGACGGTGTTCAGCCCTTCGTACGTCAGCGGCGCTCCTCCGGCGAGGATGTACGGGGGCACGTCTTTGGGAACGCGATAATGCCCGCCAATCATTGCGTGCCGTCCGATAGAAACGAACTGGTGAATCGCCGTCAGCCCTCCGACAATCGCCCACTCCTCTATCGTTACATGCCCCCCCATCTGGACGGAGTTGGCAATAATGACATTATCGCCAATCGTGCAATCGTGAGCGACATGAGCGTATGCCATCAACAAACAATTGCTGCCGACAGTCGATTTCATGTGTTCTGCGGTCCCGCGGTTGAGCGTACAAAATTCGCGGATGGTCGTAGCATCGCCGATCTCGAACGTTGTCTTTTCGTTCTTGAATTTCAAATCCTGCGGAAGCGTCGCGACCACCGCTCCTTTGTGTATCCTGCACTCTTTTCCGATTCGTGCGCCGTCGGCACAATAGACGTGCGGGCCGAGCTGCGTTCCGCTTCCGATGACGACATCCCCTTCAACGACCGTATAAGGACCTATGGAAATGTTGTCGCCGAGTTCGGCTTTAGAGCTGATAATTGCGGTAGGGTGTATCTCGTTGCTCATAGAGAGTTTTTTTTGTAATAGGATGGATTACAACGCACCGGGGCGGTCGACAATCGAAGCCATCAGTTCGGCCTCGGCGACGAGAACGCCGTCGACGTATGCTTTTCCCATCACTTGGCATATTTTTGGCTTGCGGTACATCATGGTTACTTCGTAGACTAATTGATCGCCGGGAACGACGGGTTTACGGAATTTTGCGTTGTTAATCGCCATGAACATAACAAGCTTCCCCTCCTGACGATCGGACCCATCCAGCAATAATACGCCGCCGGTTTGTGCAAGTCCTTCCAGGATCAACACGCCGGGCATGACCGGGGCACCGGGGAAATGTCCCTGGAAGAATGATTCCCCTATCGACACGTTTTTCACTCCGACGATTCTTTCGTTCAATTGAAAATCGATGATCTTATCGACGAGAAGGAAGGGATAACGGTGCGGAAGAATCCGCTGCAACGCGTTGACGTCGAACAGCACTCCCTCTTTCTTCACATATTGATATTTCTTGATAATCTTTTTCTGCTGATAAAGCTTACGAACCTTCTTTGCAAATTCAACATTACTTGCATGGCCCGGGCGCGCGGCAAGAATTTGTGCTTTGAGCGGGGCACCGATCAATGCGAGGTCGCCGATGAGATCGAGCAGTTTATGGCGGGCGGGTTCATTCTTGAAATGCAAGGCTTTATTATTTACCGCACCGGTGCTCCCGAGAATAACCGAATCCTTTACCCCAAGTTTAACGGCCAATTCGTTCAGCTCGGTTCTTCGAAAGCTCCCGGTCAACAATCACTATCGCATTATCGAGGTTGCCCCCCTTGATGAGCCCGGCATTGCGCAATTGTTCGACTTCATGGAGAAAGCAAAATGTGCGGCACATCGAAAATTCCGTGATGAATTCTTTTTCCAGATCGAACAATCCGGTGTGTTGACTGCCGAGCGCCGGGTTGTTGTAGTCAACAAGCACCGTGACGCGAAAGTCATCAGTCGGGAGAGCCACGATTTCAACGCCTTTCTCTTCATTCTTATAGCTGATCGTCTGGTCGATCACCAAATAATCTTTCGGCGCCTCCTGCGCCTCGAATCCTGCATCGAGAAGCGCGTCCACATACGGCTTCGCGCTTCCGTCGCCGATCGGGGGTTCAATCCCCTCCAAGTCGATAACAATATTGTCAATTTGAAGACCGGCGATTGCAGCGAGAACGTGTTCGACGGTATGAACTTTCGCTTCACCGATGCCGATCGTCGTCCCCCGCGAGACATCGATGACATGGTCGACGTCCGCCGGAATTTCGGGCTTCCCGCCCAGATCTACACGGCGAAAACGAATGCCAAAATTTTCCGGTGCCGGCTTAAACGTCATGGTGCATTCCGTTCCCGTATGCAGGCCGACACCCGACATCACCACTGCTTTCTTAATCGTTCGCTGCTGAACTAACATCCATCCTCCAAATAGTGACAACCATAAACGCGTTCTTTACTGTATCGGAAACCTTTACTTCCGTTCTTCCAACTCCTCGGATTTTTTTTTCGAGCATTCGGATTCGATTTTCCATTTCCCGAATCGTAAACAGCAATTCCGGTAATTGTCGAAGGGCCCCCTCCATCCGCCGTGCCTTTCCGGCCTCTTTTGCCGGATAGCCGAAATATGTTTCACCTTCCTTCGTCAAGGATTTGGAAACTCCAGTACCCGCTGCAATGATTACGTTATCTGCGACGGTAATGTGGCCTGTGATTGATGTCCCCCCTCCGATCATCACATTGTTGCCGACCTGCGTGCTGCCGGCGATCCCGGCATTGGCGGCAATAACGTTGTTTTCACCAACGGTAACATTGTGTGCAATTTGGACAAGGTTGTCCAGCTTTGTTCCCCGTTTAATTCTCGTCTCACCCATCGTCGCGCGGTCGATGCAGGTGTTTGAACCAATTTCGACATCGTCTTCAAGCACGACGATTCCCAACTGCGGAATTTTTTGATACGAGCGGTCTTTTTTCGGGGCAAACCCGAACCCATCGCCCCCGATTACGGCACCTGGTTGAATGATCACTCGGCTGCCGATAAGGCATGCCTCGCGAATCGATACATTTGAGTAGATAAGGGAGCCATTCCCTACGTGCACCCCGTCGCCGAGAACCGTTCCCGGAAGGATCGTCGTATCATCTCCGATTTCGCATTCTCTCCCGATAACAACATGCGGCCCAATGGCGCAGTTCTTTCCAATCTTGGCCGAAGAATCAACCACTGCGGTCGGATGAATTCCCTGTGGAAGTAGCGACGGGCGGGGAGAAAATTTTTGAATCGCGATCACAAAAGAAGCATACGCATCTTCAACCCGGATGATCGACGGCGGAAGCTTCCGGTGTTTGGAAATATCCAACGACCGGCTGACGATGACCGTCGACGCATTCGTGGACTCGAGGAATTTTTCGTACTTTGGATTTGAAAGGAAGGTCAGCTCGCCGGCCTTTGCATCTTCAATTTTCGCAATGCCTGCAATTTCGAGCGATGCATTTCCGACTACGTCTCCATCAAGAAACGATGCAATCTCGCGGACTGTCATCATGATGCGTTCAGTTGTTTGGGCACTTTTATTTCTGCTGCAACTTGGCGAGTACTTTCGACGTCAAGTCGTTTTTCTCGTTCGAGTACATCAAGAGCGTTGTGCTGCTTTTATCGAACACGTAATCGTAGCCCCCTTCGTCGGCAACATCTTTCACTGCCTTAAAGAGCTTGTCCTGAACCGGCTTCATTAATTCGTTCTGCTTCGTAAACAACTCGCCGTTCGCGCCGAATTTCGCCGTTCGATAATCCACCATCTTTCTTTCGAGGTCCTGCAGCTCTTTCTCTACATCCGCCCGCTTCTTGTCGGACATGACAAGTTTCTTCTTGTCGTAATCCTCGAACCTGTGCTGAAGGTCGGTTTGCATCTTTGTGAGATCGGACTGCCAGTCCGTCGAGATGGCGTCCAGCTGCTTCTGCGCATCCTGCGCTTCCGGCAGCTGCTGCATGATCGCTTCCGAATTAATGTACCCGATCTTCATTTGTGCCGACGACGGGATCGCGGCAGCAACCAACAGCAGTATCAAACACGAAAATTTCTTCATGATCAACCTCTTTGTTGAAGTTCGGGGCTACTTGTCGCCGCGTTTGAGGCGGTCGATAACTTTGTACGTGTAGTCGGCGCTTGTCTCACCGTACAGCAGGACGACATCGCCGGCTTTGTCAAACACAAACGCGAGTTTGTTCTCGACGGCAATTTGTTTGATCGCGGCAAAGATCTTTTCCTTAATCGGCTGCATCAGGCGTTCTTGCTGCAGCGCCAGTTCTCCCTGCTGTCCGAATTTCTGCGCTTTAAAGTCGTTCATTTTCTGCTCCTCTTCGATCAGTTTCTTCTGTTCCACCTGTTTGGTCTGATCGTTGTACAGCCCCTGTTTCTTCTGGTAATCTTCATATTTATCCTGCAGATCTTTGGACATCCTGTCTAACTCGCCCTGCCAAATTTTGACGATCGTTGCCAGCGAGTCTTTTGCCTCTTTTGCCGACGGGAGTTCCGCTAAGATTTTTTCCGAATTGACGTAGCCGATTTTTTGCTGTGCGTTTCCAAGCGACACTGCCGCAATGATTGAAAGAATAAGTGCCGCCAGCACTTTTCCTGTTTTAGATGTAGAAGCTTTCACTGTACCCTCGTTATGGTTTCATGAAAAAATTTCACTGCTCCCGGAACCCTGCGGTTGCCGGGCAGTGCATGTTAATAGTTGTGAATTAAAATCCTTTTCCAAATTGAAAATGGAAATGCCACCCCGACGGGCTGCCGGTCTTTGTCGGGTCGTCGAACCCGTAACCGTAGTCAAATCCTAATAAACCGATCGGATTAATCATGATCCGTGCGCCCACTCCCGCAGACCGATTGAGGCCGAACAATTCCGTCGACTGAATGTTGGCCCACACATTTCCCGCCTCGGCAAACGACAAGAGATAGATAGGGATGGGATTCATGGAGACGTTGAACCGGAGTTCTGCGGTGTGTTTCTCCATAACCAGGCCGCTCAACACATTATTCGACGGGTCCAGCGGACCGATGCTCCGATCCCCGTATCCTCGCAGCGGAGTAACGTTGATCTGCCCAAGCCCCGTCCCACCCATCGAAAAATATTCGATATATGGGACTTCGTTGGTTGCCAGAGTCCTCTCGAGTGTGATAATCTCTCCGAATTGAGTCCCGATGTACAACGCCAGGCGTGAATTGTTCAGGATCGGCGTGTACCAATCGAGACTGATGATATGTTTTGTGTACCGTGCGGTCCCGGGAAGGAGCGGCGGACCCGAGATCTTCGGTCGAAAGCGAGATATTACTTCCGTGAGACGGAAACAACGGGTTGTCGATGCTGTTTCTTGAAAGAATCTGCGTAATGCTGTACTGGTCGATAACACCCACGGGTCCGTAATATGAGTTATCGGTGAGGTTGTCGATCCGTTGTACTCTAAAAATCCAATCGCCTCTCGTATAATCGTCAGGAAATCTAAACTGACGGCCGAGGCTGACTGTGCCGCCCCTCTGGTCGACTGAGTAAATATAATTTTGCCTCGTATCGAACAAGCTGAAGCCGAACGAGGTCCTGCTGCCGAACAGCCACGGTTCGCGGAACGAAATTGAGAACGTTTGATACGTGCTTCCCTCTCCGAATTGCCAGTCGAAGCTCAATATTTGGCCGCCGCCACCGGAAAAGGGTTCCGCCAACTCGAAATTATTGAACGTTAATCCTAACGCACCCGTAAAGCCGAACGCCCCGCTGTATCCGACAGACATATTGAAGGTGTCGCTCGATTTTTCCTCGACGTCGTAAATAACGTCAACAGTCTTGTCGTCGACGATGCGCGTGTCGGGTTTAATTTTATCCGGATTAAAATAGTTGAGTACCGAGAGCTGGCGCACGCTCCGCATGATCGCAGCCCGGCTGAAAAAATCTCCCGGCCTCGAATACAATTCGCGGCGAATGACTTTCTCTTTTGTCTTCGTGTTGCCATGAATTTCCACCGCGCCCACGCGGAATTGATTTCTTTCACGGATGTGGATAATAATATCCATGCTGTCCGGCGCAACTTTGACTTCCTCCGGATCGATCGACATGGTAAGATAACCGTTGTCGAGATAGAGGGAAGCGACGTCGGTCTGTTCTTCGTTTTGTTTCAGGTTACGGTCGAACTTTTCCATGTTATAGACGTCGCCTGTCTTCACGCCGAGACGGTCGTTCAGAATGTCTGTTTTGAAAACCGTATTTCCTTCCCACGTCACATTGCGAATCTTGTATTGAGGGCCTTCATAGACAAAAAAACGGATGACCATGTGGTCCTTTTTTTCCGTGTAGGAAATAGAATCCGCCAGGATCTCCGCATCGCGGTACCCGTTCTTATGATAAAAGTCTATAATTTTTTTCTTGTCGTCCGCGTATTTCTTCTTGTCGAATTTTGACCCGCGCCAGAACTTCCACCAGATTTGCTCATGCGTGTCGTCCATTTCTCCTTTCAAATCATCGGCCTCGAACGCCTTGTTGCCGTAGAATTGAATCGCCTTGATGTGGACTTCCGACCCTTCGTCAATCGTTAATTTCAATATCACCTTGCCGCGTGCCGTGCTGTCCGGGCTTTCCACCGTTTCCGCTTTGATGCTTACCTGCAGGTACCCGTCGTCTTCGTACGCTTTCTTTATCGTCTTGATAATCCGGCTGATTTCCTCCGGTGTGAGGATTTGGCCCTTCAATAAATTGACTTTTTTCAGAAGGTCGTCTTCGCTGATCTCATCTTCTCCCGTGATGACCGTTTTGTCCAAACGCGGATGTTCCTTTACTTTGATGAGAAGATAGACGCCGGTTCCGATCGTATTCTCAATGTCGATTTCTACGTCTGAAAAAATCCGCAGCGCCCATAACCGGGTGATGGCCGTACGGGTTTGTTCGCCGGGAACGGTGATCTCGTCTCCGAGCTTTAACCCTGAATTGGCGATGATCGCCGAAGTCTCGGCCGACCTATTCCCTTCAACAGAGATGCCGAGAATTTTGTACTGTTGAATTTGCGGCCGCGTCGATTGCGAGAATAGAAGTGAGCATCCAAACAATGAGAGGTACAACAGAACAAAACATCGGGTGAGCAAGAAGCTCTTCACATTAAATACCTGTAACACTTTTAAGAAACTTTTCGACATACGTTGTTGCCGCGTCTTTCCTTTTAGATTTCACCTGCTCGCTCACCATGCCGTAGCGGCGCTCGCGCCCCTGAAACGATGCGATGGCTTCGTAGAGCGAACGCCGTCGGAATTCAGGCCAGCAGAGGTCGGTAATGTACATTTCCGAGTACGCAAGCTGCCAGAGCAAAAAGTTGCTGATGCGGAGTTCACCGCTTGTGCGGATCAATAAATCAGGGTCGGGAATGTCTTTCGTCGAAAGATACTGTGAAATGAATGCATCGTTGATGTGGTCGGGTTTAATTTTTCCATGGCCGGCGTCGGCCACGATCTTTTTCACTGCATTAGTAATGTCCCAGCGCCCGCTGTAGCTCAACGCAAGCACTAATGTTAGACCCGTATTGTGCTTCATAAGTTCCATCGCGTCGAGCAATTCGTCCTGCACATCGTGGGGAAGCGCAGAAATATTGCCAATGCTCTTCAAATGGACGTTGTTGTTATGGAGCCGGTCACGCTCGTCGCGGAGCGCCTTTAATAGCAACCGCATGAGCATTGAAACTTCGTCTTTCGGGCGTTTCCAGTTTTCGGTTGAGAATGCATACAGGGTGAGATACTTTATGCCGAGCTGCCCGCACACTTCGACAATATCCCTGACCGAGTTTACTCCCTCGTGATGCCCTGCCACACGCGGAAGTGATCTTTTCTGCGCCCACCGGCCGTTGCCATCCATGATAATCGCGACGTGCTGCGGGACTTCTCCGCTATGGCGCAATTGCTCCTGCAATTTCTTATCCTGACCTGTTGCATGAACCGGACCTTTGTTCAACCCTTCAACTCCTGGTTATGTATAGCGGGAAATCGTGGCAACGCTAGAGATTAAGTTAACCTTTTGTTGAAAAAAAGTCAATCATAAACGGAGAATAATGGGCTTTTTGAAGCGGCAAAACCTCCGCAAGAGGGGGAACATTTACTCTTTGATGGTATTGATGACCTAAAAGTTTGTTCACGCTGAGCACTCACGACCAGGTTGAGAGTGTCGAAGAACTCTACTCCATGAATTAGCTCTAAAAAAGGGAGCTATTGACATTCATCCAATTTTTTGTGAATGTTTCATGGAGCAATAAGGAAAAATTTGATTGCGATCGAAGCCCTTCACAAAGTGATCCTTCATGAAGCTAATTGTATTCATTCTCATTTCTCTCTGCGCTTTCAATTGCAAAGAACACCCGACGCAGCCGACACAACCGGCAGCACCACTGACTGTGCTCGACGCCTCTTGCATTGAAGCCTGGATAAAAATCTCCGCAACCACTTTTCCCGAAACGGTTTCACTACTCAGAAACGATTCAACAGTTCTTAACGTAACTCTTGCGCAGCAAGATACAATCGTCGTAGACAGGAACCTTCTTCCAACGCATACCTACACCTACAAGACACGGGTGCTGGCTACTGGGGTGACATCGGATGGGGTGAAGGCAACAACTATGGATACGACATCAAATAATTTTACGTTCGAGATTGATACGCTAAGCACCAGTATTACAAATCCGGGCATGCTTGTCGATGTTGAAATCATTAACGATACTCTTGCCTATGCGGTAGGAAATATTGCAGCAATTGACTCGACTGGTGCGTCAAAACTCTATAATGTAGCTATATGGAATGGAGTGAAGTGGGAATTAAAATCATTTTTGTCGGATACGCGTATTTTATACCCCGGCTCAATTGGTGATACTGTCACATTCGCGCAGGGTTCAGCGATATTTGCTTTCAACGAAAATGATATATGGATTGCGGCAGGTTGCATGTTCCATTTCGATGGGTCTGGATGGACTCAAATGCAGGCGAGTTACGCCGGAATCCAATGTAGACTTTGGGGAACCAGTTCAAGCCAGATGTGGTGCGTTGAAGCTCAAGGTAAAATCATTTATCACACCGGTAACGATTGGCAACAGGTTCAGAGTGGAACGACTATGTGGCTATCGGATATTTACGGTGCGAATGGGAAGGTTCTAGTTGCCGGATCGAATGACGAATATGCACAAGGAATAATTCTTAACCTGAACGGCTCAACATGCACAACAGTTGAAGAAAGTGATCTCATCACTTCCGATCAACTCTTTAAGCCAAAACTCTACGGTGAAATTGCCACGGTATGGATAGATGAGAAGAACGCTATATACGCAGGAGGCAATTTGCTATTTTGGAATAAGTTTAATCAATGGGATTACGTCAGGTCATTACCAGAAAATTATCTTGGCGGTAACCAGAACGTATTTTATCGCGGCTTTATAGGTAGGATACGTGGCAATGCAAGCAATGATTTGTGGATCGCAGGTGACCGGAACACACTGAGACATTTTAACGGGGCGAGATGGACACAAGTCGGTTTGCCATATGATCCGAACAGCGCCTATAGCCTGGCCCGGATTGGCTGTGAAGGGTAATCTATGTATAGCCACGGGAGAAAATGGGAGGCTGGCAATAGCGATAGTGATAAGGCGAATGTAAAAAAAATCCCGGTGTGACTGGCACCGGGACATTGGCACGTTCCCAATTGGAAATTGGGAACGAGGTGTGAAAATAGTTATCTTATACAATGAATCTTAACGAACCACTTCCCTCTTGTCGTCATCGGCGGCGGCGCTGCGGGAATGATTGCAGCGTGGCGCGCAGGATCGCTTGGCGCAAAGGTGATCCTCCTCGAGAAAAATCACAAGCTCGGAATCAAGCTCCTCATCTCCGGCGGAGGTAAATGCAACATCACTCATGGCGGAAATATCGAAGACCTTTGCAGACAATTCAGATCAAATGAATCGAAATTCCTGAAACATTCTCTCTACCGCTTCACCAACCGCGACATTCTTTCCCACATCAATCAATTCGGAGTCGAAACGTATGAGCGTGAAAACGGCCGGATTTTTCCGACGAGCGGAAAAGCTGGCGACGTCGTCCACGCTTTGCGCAGAATGATGGAGCGCGAAGGCGTTGAGATTCGGCTTGCAACGCCGGTCGTGGAAATATTGAAGGATGTCGAAGGTGTCTGCGGCGTGCAGAGTGCCAACAGGAATAATTCAAACACGGCACGTCATCCTCGCCACCGGAGGGGCGTCGTACCCCAGAACGGGAACATCGGGAGATGCGTTTCCCTGGCTGAAAGAACTCGGCCATACGATCGTTCCTCTTCGCCCGGCGCTGTCACCGATACTCCTCCACCCTGCGCCGCCGGCTGAATGGCAGGGCGTCTCAATCCGAGATTGCATTCTGAAAGCGAAAACGGCGGGAAGAACAGCTGCAACGTCGCGCGGCGATGTGCTTCTCACCCACGAGGGCATCTCCGGTCCTGCGACCCTTGAACTCAGCCGCGATGCATCTCTTGCACTGGAAGAAAATCCTACCCATCGATATTTTTGTCGATGCCGTACCTGACGAATCAGAGGCCGAACTCCAAGAACATCTTCTCGCAGAAATCATCGCGAACGGAGGACGGAAAGCAGAAACGCTGGTCGAGCTATTCGTACCGCAACGATTGGCAATCTTCATACTCAAGTCTGCCAGAGTCGATGCTTTGAAGAAATGCCATCAGCTTAAAGAAGGAGGAACGGACGGCAATTGTTCAGACGCTGAAAAATTGGAATATCGGCCGTGTGAAAGAAATTCCTCTTGAGCGCGGAGAAGTGACGGCAGGGGGAGTCGATCTTCGCGAAGTCGACCCGAAGAGCATGAAGTCCCGAATTCTCAAAGGATTATATATTTGCGGCGAGGCTTTGGATGTCGCAGGTCCGATAGGAGGATACAATTTGCAGGCGGCGTTTTCGACCGGCTATGTCGCCGGAGAAACAGCGGCCGAAGATTGCAAAGGTAGGTCCTCGACCGAAACCTTACCTAAAAGCTAAAGGCTAATAGCTATTAGCCTTTAGCTTTTAGCCAACATGTTTCTTCGCGCAGCGAATCATCGCCGTCAGGCTTTTCTCGACGTCCTCATCCGTCGTTGCCCAGGAAGAAACGCTGATTCGCATCGCGGTTTGCCCCTGCCATACCGTTCCGCCGCACCAGCATGTTCCGTCCGCTTGAATTTCTGCAATTACGCGCTGTGTTCTCTCCGCGTCGCCAAAAGAAACGAGAACCTGGTTCAAAACTACATCATTCAAAATACTATAACCCGCCACGGTCAATCCTTCCGCAAAGCGCCTCGCCTGACGGCACGAGCGATCAATCATTTCCTCGAGGCCCGAACGTCCGAGCGACATTAAGGCCGCCCACACTTCCACCCCTCTCGCACGCCGCGACAACTCCGGCGCATAGTCGGACGGATTGCGAAATTCAGTCTCGGTAGGCAAATACTCCGCGGTGATCGACATCGCTGCCCGTAGTGCCTCCCGGTCGCGGACGAACGCAAGCCCGCAGTCGTACGGAACATTCAACCATTTATGGGCATCGGTTCCCCAAGAGTCCCCTTCCGCGATCTCCTTTGGTAAGATGTTTTCTCGTCGGCGCGACGGCAGCCCACAATCCAAAAGCACCGTCAATGTGAACCCACGCGCCAAATTCATGAGCACGTTCACAAATTTCATCCAGCGGATCGAATGACCCGGTATTAACATTTCCGGCTTGTGCACAAACAATCGTCGGACCTTTGATGAGCGGGATCATATCAGCACGCATCCGCCCCTGGCCGTCAACCGGCACTCGGTGCACTCTGCTGCGGCCCAATCCCAAGAGTCCAAGCGATTTGATGAGCGATGGGTGGACTTCTTCGCCGACGATAACCGTGATCGGCGGAGCGCCGAACAATCCATCAGCTTCTACATTCCATCCCGCACGCCCAAGAACCGCATGACGCGCCGCGGCAAGTGCCGTAAAATTTGCGAGGGTTGCACCTGTGACAAATGCACCACCACTCGATGAAGGCAGGCCGAAGAGAGTGATAAGCCATTGCAGCGCGACCTGCTCGAGGTGCGCAGTCGCGGGCGTTACCTGATAAAGAGCACTGTTCTGATCCCACGCGCCGGCCATCCAGTTCGCAGCCAACGAAACCGGGAGCGACCCGCCGATGACGAAACCGAAGAACCTTCGTCCTGCCATACCCATTGTAGCGGGCGAAGCAAGCTCATCGAGCATCTTCAGAACTGCCGAAGGCTCAACCGGCTTTTCAGGGAAAGGAATGTCGAATTCTTTCAGGCGCGAAACGGCGGCCGGGTCTGGCCTCACTTCCCGGTCGTCCAATCCCTCAAGGTAATGTATTGCGCGCTCCGCAGCGGATCGTAGAATATCTTTCATCAAATCACTTGAGAAATTATATTAAATCAAGATATCTGAAAAATTGCCCCTCGCCAAGGCGCGAAGGTTCTGTTTTTTGTGTCATTTTGCGTCTTAGCGCGAGACACGCTTTTGGAGTTATTCAGAGGTCTCGAATTTCATTTGGTCGTGTAATCCCGGAACGTATATCCTTCATGCTTCTCTTCACTGACAAGCATGAAGCGTGTTCCGACAAGATGTTCGTAGGAGGGAAAAAATGTATCGCCGTCTACTTCGATGTCAACAAGTGTAAGATGAAGCTCATCGGCCATGTCTAAGAACTCGCTCAAAAATTTTGCCGCCGCCGATCATGAATATTTTTTCCTGATCTTTAAGTGCACCGAGAGCCGCGGCGACAGTGGAATAGGTTTCAACGCCTGGGATTTTTTTTGAAGAGAGAACGACATTGCGCCGGTCGGGCAGCGGCTTCCCCATCGATTCAAAAGTCTTTCTTCCCATCAACACGGCGTGGCCGATCGTAAGTCTTTTAAAACGTTTCAAATCTTCGGAGATATGCCAGGGGAGTTTTCCGTTGTGGCCGATAACACGTTTCTTATTCAGCGCGGCGATGATGATGAGTTTCATCAGACTATGATCTATGGGCAAGAGTGATACTGTTACACAGCGACTTCGAACTTGATTGGCTCATCGCATTCATATCCGACGAGGGAGAAATCTTCGTATTGAAGCTGGTCAAGGGGCTTCCTTGCAATAAGAAGTTTTGGACGGGGCTTCGGCGTGCGCTTCAACTGCTCTTTCAACCCGGCAATATGATTGACGTATATATGTGCGTCGACGATTGTATGGCTGAAGTACCCGACTTCAAGCCCTACTTCCTGCGCAATTGCCTGAGTAAGAAGAGAATATGCTGCGATGTTAAACGGAATGCCGAGCGCGATGTCGCCCGAGCGCTGCGTGAGATGGCAGTTGAGCTTTTTCCCCTGAACATTGAACACGAACGAATAATGGCATGGCGGCAGCTTGCTGTGGAGCGCGTTCCCCGGTTCCCACGCACTGACAACCATTCTCCGCGATGTCGGATTCGTTTTCAATAAATCGATCACCTCAGCGATCTGGTCGATTTCCTTCACCTCGTATTTTCCGGTCGCAGGATTCACTTGCGCGCTGGGGAACCGCCGCCAGTAACGGCCGTAGGCGGTTTCGAGATTTCCGTTTTCGTCCGACCATGCGTCCCAGATCTTCGTCTGCTTCCGCAGGTTGCGGATATGGTCCTCACCCGAAAGATACCATAGGACTTCATAGAAGAGAGATTTCGTCTGCATCCGCTTGGTCGTCAACAAAGGATACCCTTCGCTGAGGTCGATCATGTAGTGCTCTGCAAAACACGAAATGGTATCGACACCAGTTCGATTTTTTTTCAAAACGCCTTTCGAAAGGACGCGGTCGACTAAGTCCAGATATTCTCTCATTACGTCTCCAGGGTGGAACGACGGGATATTGATGCACAATCATAAATACTTTCATGCTGAAAATCAAGCGAAGTATTTCTGTCTTGGACAGTCCATTACTTCACCTTCGCGTCCTTGGCGGTTGAAAGAAAACCGCTAAGGACGCAGAGGACGCCAAGGCAATCATAAGATATCATAACTTGAATTTGCCCTTTCAACCTTTTTACAGTATCTTTTTCCATTGGCAGACAATCCTGTCTCACCTCAATGAACAAAATCCCGAAACATGGGGTTCGGACATGCTAAAAGAATCAATCCTTTTACAAGAGCGTAATTTCCATGCCTGACAACAAGCGGATAATTCAATCGCTGCAAACGAGTTGGAAGAAAGAAAAATCCGGCGCCAGAAACGTACCGGGAGATCGCCGCGCGAGAGCGGGATGACAAGCAAAAAGCGATTCTCCTAAAGCTCGCAGAGGCAGAGGAACAGCATGCAAAGAAATGGGAAGCCCGGTTGAAGGAACTCGGCGCGGCTCCCCCGCAACAAATCGACTCGGCTCTTGAGAGAATGCAACGATGGCTTCTGGTCAGGAGTGGAACGGCAAACGCCGTTCATCGGCTCGAAGAGCAGGAGGATCGGGACACGGACCGCTACGAGGCGGAGGCGACTCTCGCGAATAATCCGAACGACAGCGCTGCGATGAGCGAGATCAAGAAAGAGGAAAAAGTCCATGCAAAGATCCTACATTCGATGGCGGAGAACGACCAGCCGCAGGCAAAGCTCGAAGCGATCTTCAAACGGGAAAAGTGGCACGCAGGACATTCCGGCGGGTGGATTGGGCAAGCTGTCTACGGGGCAAACGACGGACTCGGTGCAGTGTTCGGGATTGTGACCGGAATGGCAGGATATACCGGCGGAAGCCACGTCGTGTGGGTTGCCGGGGTCGCCGGCACGCTCGCGAGTGCCCTCTCGATGGGGTCCGGCGCGTACCTTGCGCGCAAATCGGAGCGGGAAGTGTACGAGGCTGAACTAGATAAAGAACGGAGAGAGATCGAAGAAAACCCCGAAGAAGAAAAGCAGGAACTTGAACTCTTTTATCAATTGAAAGGCTTTACTCCGGAAGAATCGGCAATGATGGCGCAGCGCCTCACCGAAAACCCAGATCAATTTTTGAAAACACTGGCGCACGAAGAACTGGGGCTTTCGGCATCGAGCTTTCCTAACCCGGTAAAGGAAGCCCTTTCCGCAACGGCAGCGACGGCCGCCGGGGGAATTATTCCCGTCATTCCCTTCATGTTCTTGTTCGGAACAGCCGCCATCATTCTCAGTCTTATCATCAGCACGTTCGCGCATTTCCTTGTCGGAGTACTGAAGACCATCGTCACAGGCCGCAGCTGGTGGCGAAGCGGATTGGAGATGACGTTGGTCGGTTTGCTGACCGCCGCGATCGCATACGGCGTCGGCGTCTTGCTGAGCCCCGAAGGGCACATGGTACATTGAATATGTCCGGAGTCTCAATAGTGGACCGACGAAGAACTACGAAATCGACATTTGAGATTTCTTGATGAATTGTGTTCGGTTAGCAGCTGAGTTGACAAATAAAAACCAAGCCGCCTCGAGAGAAGAAATTCTGGTATTGTACGGTAGCACCGAAGGGATAAAAGCTCGGATCGTTATTCATAATTCCTAATTCATAATTCAAAATTCATAATTGTCAATTGGAGGCCCCATGGACCATTCACTCGTGACAACAAACTTTCAGCTTGACGGATACAAGATCGTAAAAAACATCGGCGTCGTTCGCGGCATCATCGTCCGTTCGCGCTCGTTGTTTGGCAATATTGGAGCGGGATTTCAGATTCTTTTCGGCGGCAACATTACGCTCTATACAAGTTTATGCGAACAAACCCGCCGCGATGCGTATGAAGTGATGATCCAGCACGCAGAGCAGCTTGGCGGCAATGCAGTGATCGGTTTTCGATACGACGCAACGGAAATCATGAACGGCGTCACCGAGGTGCTGGCGTACGGAACAGCCTGCGTTGTTCAGAAAATATGAAAAGAATCGAAATCAATTCCCGTCGTTAGCTGCACTCTATAGCCCCTCGGTCATTTTTGCGGGCTCATTATTAGGAAAATCATCGTAGAGGAATTCTCATGGACATCCAGAACAAGACTGTCTTGGTGCTCGGCGGCTGGGGGCTCGTCGGCTCCGCGGTATGCCGTTCGCTGATGGAAGAACATCCGAAAAGGATTATCATCACATCGTTGAAGGAATCCGAGGCGAAAGATGCAGTTGCACAGATGAAGAAAGAATATCCCAAAACCGGAAAGGAATACTTCCTTCCCTGGTGGGGGAATATTTTCGCCCGACATGAATTAAAAGACGTGAACCGCGAGGATATTCTCGGCGATCCGAAATTGCGGCGGATGTACATCGACGATATCGTGGATGAACTCACGGAACCTGTCCTTCGGCGTTCTGCGCTGTATCAACTTCTCGCGCATTTCAAACCCGATGTGGTCATTGACTGCATCAACTCGGCGACGGCAATCGCATACCAGGATCTCTTTCAGAGCGCGCGCGACGTGATGAAACATCTGAAAGATTCGACATCGGCCGGAACTCATGGGCTGCATGAGTCAATCGAGAAGCTCCTCTGCACGCTGTACGTTCCGCAGCTCATTCGCCATGTGCAGATTTTCTACAAATCGATGAACGAAGCCGGAACAAAAGTGTACAGTGAAAATCGGTACAAGCGGGACCGGCGGGATGGGGCTGAACATCCCGTACACGCACAGCGAAGAAAAGCCTTCAAGCGTGCTGCTGAGCAAATCCGCCGTGGCGGGAGCTCACACGCTCCTCCTCTTTTTAATGGGCCGGACGCCGGATGCTCCGATCACCAAAGAAATAAAGCCAACCGGCGCAATCGCGTGGAAAAAAATCGGCTTCGGCCAGATTTCAAAACGGGGCAAGCCGATCGAATTGTACGACTGCCCTCCTGAAAAAGGAATTTCTCTCAGAAATACGTTCAAGATTAAAACGGATGGCGGCGTCGCAGAGCCGACACATCAACTTCTGCAATCCGTATTTATCGATACGGGAGAGAACGGAATTTTCTCGCGAGGGGAATTCGAAGCAATCTCCACTCCTGGACAGATGGAGTACGTCACGCCGGAAGAAATCGCACAGGATGTCATCTATGAAATAAAGGGGGGCAACACCGGACACGACATCATCAATGCCCTCGACAACGCTACGCTCGAACCGACGTACCGCGCCGGATTCATGTTCAACAGCGCTCTGGAAAAAATGAAGGCGCTCGAGAAGGAACATCATGTCGACAGCGTCGCCTTTGAAATTCTCGGCCCGCCGCGGTTGTCGAAGCTCCTCTATGAAGCCTACCTTCTCAAAGTCGCGTTCATCACAATGAGAACCGTTGTACAAACATCGTCCAAGGAGCTTTCCAGCGCCCTCACAACACTCATCAAGGAAAATCAGACGCTCCGCTCGCACATTATCTCTATCGGAATTCCCATTCTTCTTCCGGATGGAAAGACATTACTCCGCGGGAAAGAAATCAAGATCCCTCCGTACCGCGGGGAAAATGAACTGAAGGTCAACAATACGCTGATTGACGAATGGGCGCGAAACGGATGGGTAGACCTCCGGACAAGCAATATGGAAAAGTGGAAGAGCAGGTTTGCGGAAGCGATAGATATTGCCGACCAGCTTTCGAAAAGCGAAACCAGTTCCCGCTACCTTCGCAACAGCGAGTATTGGAAGAATTTTACAGAAATCGACCCGGGAAAAATTGTCGGGTGGATATTCACGGAAGAGGAAAAAGGAAAGCGAATGAAAGCGTGATGCCAATGAACAATCAACAATGAACAATCAACAACGAACAATGAGCATTTACTTCTTACAAGACAAGGAAAAACACCAATGAATCGATTACAGAAGAAAACTTTACATATCATTCTTGCCGCTGCATTCGTATGCTGCCTCGTTCTGCCGGCATTCGCGGACGACGGTATGTGGACATTCGACAATCCGCCCACGAAGCTGCTCCAGGAAAAATACAACTTCACCCCGACGCAGGAATGGCTCGACCATATCCGGCTATCCAGCGTGCGCTTTAACGACGGCGGTTCGGGCTCGTTCGTCAGTCCGAACGGATTAGTGCTCACAAATCACCACGTTGCACTTGGCCAGCTCCAAAAGATGTCGTCAAAAGATACGGACTATGTAGCTGTCGGATTTTACGCGAAAACCCAGGCAGAAGAAATTAAATGTCCGGATCTCGAACTGAACGTACTCATTTCGATGGAAAACGTCACGGCGCGAATGCAAGCCGCAGTAAAATCCGGCATGACGGAGAAGGAAGCTTACGATGCGCAGAAAGAGGAAATTGCCAAAATCACGAAGGAGAGTTTGGAACAAACGGGCTTGCGCTCCGATGTTGTAGCGTTTTACCAAGGGAGCGAGCATTGGCTCTACCGGTACAAAAAATACACCGATGTCCGCCTGGTGATGGCGCCCGAACAACAAATCGCATACTTCGGAGGAGACCCGGACAATTTCACATTCCCGCGGTACGACCTTGATATGACACTGTTCAGAGTGTACGAAAATGATAAGCCGGTCCGACCAGCTCACTATTTGAAGTGGAACTCAAAGGGGGCGCAGGACGGCGATCTGGTATTTGTCTCCGGGCATCCCGGATCGACAAACAGACTGCAAACCATGGCGCAGCTCGAATACCTGCGCGATTACAGCTATCCGTTGCGATTTAAAGTTTTTCAGCGGCGCCTTGCGGTATTGAAGAAATATTCGAAACTCGGACCGGAACAGGAACGTCGCGCGCTCAACCAGATTTTTGGCCTTGAAAATACTTTGAAAGCATCCCGCGGCGAATACCAGGGGTTGCTCGATAACGGCCTGATGGAAAAAAAGAGAAAAGAGGATAATGATTTGCGGTCTCTTGTCGACGGTAAACCGGAATGGAAGAAGGCCTACGGCGACGCATGGGATTCAATCATCGTTGTGATTGACCGCTCAAAAGCGATGTTAAAGCCAAATTCGTTCCGGTCGCTTCGCGGATCGAGATTGGCCGCACTCGCCGTGCAACTTGTCCAATACGTTACCGAAGTGGCCAAACCGAACGAGAAGCGGCTGACGGAATTTCAAGACGCCAACCTCGCATCCTTAGAATTCCGAATGTTTTCGCGCGCACCCATTTACACCGATATGGACGAAATGTTGTTCGCCGACGGACTTCAGGAATCTCTCGACGAGTTAGGACCGAATGATCCCTTTATTCAAACCGTTCTTGGCGGGCGCGCACCTGCGGATGTTGTGAAAGAATTAATTGCGGGGACAAAATTAGGAGACGTGGATTTTCGCAAAGCACTCGTCAAAGGAGGAGAGAAGGCAGTAGCAGAGTCGACTGACCCGCTTATTGTGACTTGCACGGAAGATCGACCCCGAGGCACGAGAGAGACGGCAATGGACCGAAACGAATTTGAGCAGCGTCCAATCCGCCGCGGTGGAAAAAATTGGCAAAGCCCGATTCGCCGTCTACGGAAAAAATACATATCCTGACGCAACGTTCACACTCCGATTATCCTATGGAACAGTGAGCGGGTATCCGATGAACGGAACGAAAGCTCCTTCAAAGACTACACTCTACGGTCTTTACGACCGCGCTTATAGTTTTGGGAACACGGGCGATTTTGCTCTCCCGAAACGATATGAGGAGCGAAAAGATAAACTGGATCTTGCCACTCCTATCAATTTCGTCAGCTCATGCGATATTATCGGAGGAAATTCCGGTTCTCCCACTATCAACAAAGATGGAGAACTCGTCGGCTTGATTTTTGACGGAAACATCGAAAGCCTCCCGGGACGGTTTCTTTTTGACGGCGAGAAAAATCGCGCCGTCTCAGTCCACACTGCCGCGATGATCGAATGTTTGCGAAAAGTGTACGATGCGGCTCCGCTCGCAGACGAACTGGAAGGAGTCGTGGCCAAGACGAAGGCTCCTGCAACTTCGGCGCCGGCTGCAACGCCCCCCGCAAAAACGGCGAAGAAGAAAAAATAACAGCTATTTTTTGCTGCAAAGGGCGTTCCGCAAAACGGGACGCCCTTTTTTTGACTATCGGATGGAAAAAAGATACATTTTATGTAGAAGACATCTCAAAAACCGCTTCTATGGTCATTCTGATTCCGCCGTTTTTGCCTAAGGCATCTCCCAACGGGATCGCTTCGCGAACTTCGTGATTGGCGGGAGAAGAATCTATCCAACGGGATCAGTAGAGATGCTTCGCTACGCTCAGCATGACAATGACGTCTTAATTCTGCGTGGAAATCATTTTTGATGGCTGCTAAACATTCATGGCACCGAACGAATATGCGATCGATCCTTTCAATTTTTCTCGTCCCGCTCTCCCTTTACTCCCAATCAAATCCATATTTTAACGTTAACCTGCAAGTTGATTATTCATCCGCGGAACAAATCGTAGACCTGTGCGAAGGGCGGCTGCACAGCGTGAACGGCGTAGCGGACCTTCGCGGCAGTCAACTTGCAGCAGCCACAAGCATAGGACCGGCGCGAAAGCAGCTTCCCCCTGAAACATTCCAGCGCGAACTTGAGCTCCTCCGCGACAATTCCAAAAGTCCGGACGATATCTTCGGGTTCGTGCCGACACGCGTCCACCTCACCGAGATCAAAGCGCTCCTTGCCGAAGTAAAAAAGGGGGAACTCGACCGGCGCGTTGTTGCAACCGTGGAGCAATTCTTTCCATCCGATGCAAGAATTTCTGCCACTCTTTCCGTTTACGTTGTTGCGTTTGGGAATGAGAATGCGGCGGCATTCGTACGCCGGGTTGTGTGGCAAGGCCACACACCGATCTTCGTCGGCGAGAATGCAGGTGAACCGGTCATCGTGGTAAATCTGCAGCGGCTGATCGGAAATAGTATGCCAACAAACGTTCAGTTCATCGAAACACTAAGCACGCTCGCTCATGAGACATTCCACGCCGTCTTTGCGGTCTATCAATCCTCTTCTCCGGTATGGAGAGAAATCAATTCACACAGGGAGACTTTCTGGTCCCTTGCCGAGCTGGTGCAGAACGAAGGCATCGCGTACCGCATTTCTTTCCAAGAACGAACGGGAAGCTCCCTTCCGCCGTACATTTTCAACCAGGCGAAGGACGCAGTTCTTCTGCTGAACAACGCAATGCGGGAGCTTCAGTCACCAACTATTACCGATTCACGAGCACGGGAATTACTGATGAACGCAAATCTTTCCGGATCATTCGAAAGGAATTACGGCGCTGCTGCCGGCTTGCTCATGGCATTCGCGATCGACACAAAAATGGGAAGAAATGCCTTAACGGAGACGATAGCAAAAGGGGTTGGAGATTTCTTCGAAAAATACGACGCTCTCACGAAGCAGTATGATGAGCTGCCGAAGCTGTCAGAGGAAATTAAGGGAGAATTGGTAAGGTGATTTACGATTTACAATTTCCAACTTTCAATTGGTAGCGGCAGAGGCTATGATCAGTGCAATCAAAAATTGCAAATTGAAAATCGTAAATGCCTCATTCGTATCGAAGGGATTCAATGGGGTCAAGGTTTGCAGCCTTCCACGCGGGATACACACCGAAGACAATCCCGATAAGCGAACAGAAGATAAGCGCAACAAAATTCAATCCGAGTGCAGAGAAATTCATGAACGGCGTCGAAAGGATCGCGACCGTGCTATTCCATGGAAGTATCGCAGGTGCGCTTGTCAGCACGGCGACGATATTTCCAAGAATTGATCCTGTAATAATACCGATCACGCCGCCAATCTCACTGAACACGACCGATTCGCTCAAGAACTGAGAAAGCACATTTGACTTCGTTGCCCCGAGCGCTTTTCGAATGCCGATTTCTTTCGTCCGTTCGGTGACTGAAACAAGCATGATGTTCATGATGCCGATGCCGGCCGCGAGCAGTGCGATACATGCAATGCCGAGCGTTCCGATTTTCACCATAAATGTGAGATCGTTGAACTGCTTAATGAGCGTGTCGTTGGAAAAAATGGCAAAGTCATCGTCCGACCCTGGCGGGACATGACGGATCGTTCTGAGGATCGACGTCGAAAGCTCAATGACGTCGTTATAGCTTTCCTGGTCGCGGGTCTGAACCATGATATTGATCGAACGCTGCCTGCCGTAGAGCGACATTGCGGTCGTGATCGGTATCGCAAAATAATTATCCTGGTTTCCGCCAAGGAAAGAACCTTTCGTTTCAATCGTCCCGATCACCTTAAATTTATTTCCGTCGACTTTAATTTCTTCTCCGATCGGCGATCCCCGTTCGAACAGTTTTTCCACAACTCCGTTCCCCAGGACACAGACGAAATCGCCGTATTCGACTTCTTGATTCGTGAACGCTCTTCCCTCTTTGATTGTCCAGTTATTTGTCGGAAAACCTTCTACCGTTTCACCGACCATGCTGACGTTCGGATTGGTTTTGTCGCCGTTATGGAATACTTGTTTGATTCCAAACCACGCTTCAAGCCCAACATATTTCGCCTGAGTCATCCGCTCGGTGAAGATTTCCCCCTGGTCTAGCGTTATATCCTTCCGGTTCCGGAACTTGTCGCGCGGCCCATTGTAAAAGCCGACGGGGAATTTCTGAATTTGAAATGTATTTGTCCCCAAACCGCTAAGGCCGTTTTCAATCGCATTTTGCAGCACGCCCATCGCCGTCATCACACCGATAATGGAAAACACTCCAACACTGATGCCAAGCAGCGTCAATGACGAACGAAGCTTATTCACACGGATGGCGTTGATCGCCATTTTAAAACTTTCTTGAAGCTGCATAATCTTTTAAGATGCAAGAGATAAACGATAAAAAAGCGTTATGAATTTCCACGCCTTCTCTCAATTCATAATTCTTAATTCATAATTCTTAATTTTCATTCGTACCGCAATGCTTCCACCGGATCTAATTTCGACGCCCTGTTTGCCGGAAGGAAACCGGACACAACGCCGACGATGAGTGAGATAAGGATAGCGATAGCCACGACGATGATTGGCATCGAGGTCGGCATAATCTGATTGATGAGCAAACTCAAAGGGTATGAAATAATGATGCCGAAAATTCCGCCCATCAGGGAAAGAGCAGCGGATTCAATCAGGAACTGCAGCAGTATCGTGCTGCGCTTCGCGCCAATCGCTTTCCGTATCCCAATCTCTTTTGTCCGCTCGGTGACGGAGACAAACATAATATTCATGATGCCGATTGCGCCGACGAATAGCGAGAGAGCCGTAATAAACAATCCGATTCCGGCGACAACCACACCGATGGCGTTAAACGTCTGGACAAACATTTCTTGCTGATTGATGGCAAAGTCATCTTCCGCTTTTGGCGGAACATGGCGCGCTTTGCGAAGAATGCCGCGAAGTTCTTCTTTAGTATCGTCGAGGTTGTTGATGTCGACGGCCTTCACGTTGATTTGAATACCCCGATTAGCGCCAAACCTTCGGAAAAAGGATTCGATAGGAATGACAATTCGATTGTCAAGACTTTCAAGCCCCAGGAAACTTCCTTGTTTTTCTACGACACCAATAACACGAAATGTTGACGTTCCAATTCTGATAGTCTTTCCGAGAGGAGTCTCATTCGGGAAGAGATTGTCCGCAACCTCAGATCCGATAACGCATACCGGCCTTCCGCCGTCCGACTCCGCTTGGTTGAAAAACCTCCCAAGATCCATATTAATTCCAGATGTTTCCAAATACTGGTCGTTAGCACCAAGGGTAAGAACCCCATCGGAGCTCTGGTTTTTGTATTTCACCGTTCCTTGTGTCCAGCAAATTGGAGTGACGGATTTGATCAGTGTCGCATGTCGTTCAACCGCTTCATATTCCGGAAACTTTACGTCCTTCCTGTTCCGGTATTTCCACCAATCCTCGCCGGCAAACCAGGGCCACTTCTGCACGTATAACACGTCCGCTCCGATTTTTGAAATGCTGTCGTTGAACCCACGGCTCAGTCCTTCGATTGCAGTCCCCATCAATGTTACCGACACGATTCCGATCACAATCCCGAGTGTCGTAAGAACGGAACGCATCTTATTCGCACGGATCGCCTGGAAGGATATTGCCAACCCTTCTTTCAGCTCGTATGCAAAATCTGCAATTCTCATACCCATAAGATTCTTCGTTCTAAATTTCTACACGAGGAAAACATTGTTTCTGAGTTTAACAACCAAGCGGACTATATCAATCACGCTAACACCGGAATAATGCGCTTCTGCACCATTTCGTCCCGTTCAACCATTCCATCGCGGATACGGATGATCCGGTTCGCATGCTCTGCAATGTACTCTTCGTGAGTAACAAGAATAATGGTGTTGCCGTTATGATGAAGTTCTTCAAGCAATGCCATAATCTCTTCGCCGGTCTTCGTATCTAAATTTCCTGTCGGTTCATCCGCCAGGATAATCGACGGTTTCGTCACGAGTGCGCGGGCAATCGCAACGCGCTGGCGTTGTCCGCCGGAGAGCTCATTCGGCCTGTGATGCATCCTGTCTCCGAGGTTGACATGCTGAAGAGATTCGGCAGCCAAACGCTTACGTTCATGGGCATTAACACCCCCGTAGATCAACGGCAGCTCAACATTATGAAGCGCATCCGAGCGAGGAATAAGGTTGAACGTCTGAAAAACGAAGCCGATTTCTTTATTGCGGATTTTGGCAAGCTGATTATCGTTCATCTCGCTGACGTTGACACCGTTAAATTCGTAGAGCCCCGTCGACGGCGTATCGAGACACCCGAGAATATTCATGAGCGTCGATTTGCCGGAACCGGACGGCCCCATGATCGCGACGTACTCACCGCGTTCGATTTGGAGAGAGACATCATGAAGCGCATGCACTGCTTCAGTCCCCATCACGTACGTTTTGCTGATGTTCTTGATGTTGATAACGTTCATAAGAGAATCCTTGCCAATGATGTTAGGTTCCTTCTTTTTTCACCATGCCGAAGCGTTTCGCGGTGTTGTCGATTTTTATTGTCGATCCATCCTCCAGATCCCGATTGATCGCCTTATAGGTTCCCGAAACCACTTCATCGGTCTCCGATAATCCACTGATGATTTCGACAGTTGTTTCATCGCTGATGCCGCGCTTAACGGGAACTTGTTTGACTTTCCCGTTGTCAACGACAAAAACGACCTCAATGGGCTTATCGAGCATATTGGCCTGGTTATTTTTCACGTCTGCGCTCACGGCGTCCGTTTTTTGCCCTTTTGATGTAGAATCCATTTTCCCCGTTTCTTTCGTTTTCGGAGTCCTGGTCGTGACGCTTTGAATCGGCACTGCCAGCACATTGTTTCGTGTTTCAGTTTGGACGTCGGCAGACATCGACATGCCGGGACGCAGCGGGATATCTTTGTCGAGCACACGGATTTTCACTTGAAAATTCGTCACTTCATCTTGAGTCCCCGCGCCTGTCGTTGTTGCAGTGTTTGCAAGTTCATACACGACGCCTTTGAGTTTTCTGTCAGGATACGCATCGACCTGAATGGTCGCCGTATCGTTAACGGCGATCAAGACAACGTCGTTCTCGCCCACGTTGATACGGGCTTCCATCTTCGACAAATCCGAGACTGTCATGATCTCCGTTCCCTCTGTGAAACTGCTGCCGCTTACACGTTCGCCGAGCTCCGAAATTAATTGAGAGACTGTTCCGTCAATCGGCGAATAGATGGAAGTTTTTGCAAGACTTTCTTTCGCCTGATTGAGCGATGCAACCGCCTGGGTGACCCCGGAGACTGCGGATTCATATTGCGCCTTGGTAACCTTGTACGTTGTTTTCGATCCAACAAAATCCTGCTCGGACATCAATGTCTTTTCGTACAACCCCTGCGCCCGTTTGTACTCGCTTTCAGATTTCTCCAGGTTGGCTTCGCTTAACGCAAGCGAGGCTTTGGCCGCTACAAGAGCTGCTTCGGCGCCGTCAACTTGGGCCTGGTAGATATCCGGATTGATACGGACTAAGAGGTCGCCCTTCTGAACTTTTTGCCCGTCTTTCACCGGCAGCAGAATAATTTCTCCGCTGACTTCAGCGTTGATTTTTACCATTTTTTCGGGCTGTATCTTCCCCGACGCAGTAACAATTTGAGTAATCGATTTCCGTTGCACCTTCTCCGTCTGCACATTGATCACATTCTCTCGTTTACTCCCCAGCAGCACAATCAGCACAAGCGCAATAAGGACTACGCCGATGCCCGAAAAAATAAAAAGCTTCTTTTTCGATTTCTTCCCTTTTCCATTTGCCATTTCGTGCTACTCCTTAAGAATAATGTTGTCTTTCTGCTTTTCCGTTAATATGAAACATTACCGATTGCTAAATCCAGATTCATTTTTGACATGATGTAATTGAAGGCCGCGTTTATTTTGCTTGCTTCGGCGTTCACTAGACCGGCGTTGGCCGTCAACAAATCAACGAGTGTTCCTGCACCAAGATTATAACGCTCTTCCGCAACCTTCTGATTTTGGGTCGCCGATTGAAGGCTCTTGATGCTTGCTGTGTACTGTTTGCGCCCAGACTCAAGATTCAACAGCGCCTTTTTCACGTCGACACTAACGTTGCGTTCTGTCTGAAGGACATTTAGCTCCGCGTTCATCTGTTCAACTTTAGCCGTTTGAACGCTTTGATTCGTAAGAAAACCGTCGAACAGCGTCCATGAGAAATTCAGCCCCCAGCTCAATCCCTTGTTCTGCGTCAAATTGGAAATTTCCGTATTGTTAAGAGCGTACGAGGCGCCGGCGCTCACGCCAGGATAATATCTGCTCAACGCCGATGTTTCATCGGCATGAGCGCTTGTGACTAACTCCAATGCGCTTTGATAATCCGGGCGATACGCCATTGCGGTCTTTCGAATCTGCCCCATGTTTTGATAGGTATTTGTAGTATCATCGAGCTCCTGTTGACCGATATCTTGTGAGATTGATTCGTCAGCCACTTCATAGTTATCGGACTGATCTAATCCGATCAAAGCAATGAGGTCTGCTTTTGATTCATCGTATGTATTCTGAGCCTGAAGAAGACTCAATTCATCCGCAGCGACAATCGATTGCTGGTTGTACACGTCAGCGATCGCAAGGGTTCCGACTTTCTGGGATTCTGTGATGCGTTCAAGTTCCCGCTGGTCCCGCTTCAAGTTCTCCTCGCTGACTTTGACAAGCTGTTCGTTCCTCAAAACAGTGAGATAATCGGCTTGCACTGAATTAACAATTTGTTGTTTTGTTCTCGTATAGACCTCGTCAGTCGATCGTGCCCCTGCATTGGCTTTCTTCAGAGTCGCCTCGCGTGCAAAACCGTTAAAAATTGTCCAATTGGCGCTTACAGTGGAGTTAAAGTAGTTCGTGGTTGTAGTTGGATGTATAAATGTCACGCCGGAAAAAAAGGCCTCGGTCGTCTGTTCGCGATTCCAGTACGCTGATCCAGAAAGAGTAGGAAGATACCCGCCATATCCTGCCAACACACCGCTTTGTGCGGCATCGACGTTATTTTGAGCTTGCGCCACCGTCACATTTTTGCCTAACGCAAAGTCAATCGATTGCTTCAACGTTAGTTTTTTAGCGGGAGCGGTCTGGCCGAAAAGGGTTGATGCAAGGGATAGAAAAAGAATCAAAAAAAACAGCTGTTTCATACATCATTCTCCGAAGTTATCCATAAACCGACGTTCGTTATTTGTAAGTAGACGCACAGTTTCAATGAAAGTTTCATATAATTATGAATTTCTTCAGCATAATATAACATTTTCGTACAAGAGAAGCATAATCTCTTCTTTATATAGTGTATTGATGAGGACCTTTTAAGAAATGCGTTGAAATCCCCTAATAACAGGATCCTTAATAGAGAGCAAATAGCTCAGAGCCGCGTCGTGTTCATTTGGAATGAGGCCGTCGAGAATCGCTTCTTCAATTTTTGATTTGAGGATACCGACAAGCTCTCCCGGTTCCAAGCCGCAGACTTGCATGATCTCATCTCCGCGAACAGGGGGCTGGAATGCGCGTAACCGGTCTTTTTCTTCCACCTCCTTCATCTTTGCATACACGCGGTCATAATTCGCCGTATATTCCCGGACAAGCTTTGGATTTTTCGATGTGATATCCGCCCGGCAAAGAATCATCAAATCATCGATCAGATCTCCTGCATCGAAGAGAAGTCTGCGGACAGCGGAATCAGTCACCTCTTCATCGACGAGTGCCATCGGACGAAGATGAAGTCGAACCAGCTTTTCGACGTAAGGAATTTTATCGAACGGAAGTTTGAGTTTTTTAAAGACGTGCTTCACCATTCGCGCCCCCAGTTCCTCGTGCCCGTAGAACGTCCATCCAATTCCCTCGCGAAATTGCTTCGTTCTCGGTTTTGCAATGTCGTGAACAAGCGCGGTCAAACGAAGGTATACGTTTTCCGTCATCGTCGAGATGTTATCGACAACAACGCAGGTATGAAGGAAAACGTCTTTATGATGATGGTCGTCTCTCTGGTCGACGCCGGAAAGTTCGGCGATCTCGGGAAAGACGATGCTCATAACGCCCGTGTCGAACATCAGCCGCAGGCCGACGGACGGCTTTGAGCTGGCGAGAATTTTCATAAACTCATCGGTGATCCGCTCCTGAGCAATAATACCGAGCCGTTCTTTCATCACAACGATTCCATCGAGTGTCTCTTTCTCGAGAGAAAAATCAAGCTGAGAGGCAAACCTCATCGCCCGCATGATGCGCAGCGGGTCGTCAGTGAATGTTCTTGAAGGTTCGAGCGGCGTGCGGAGTATTTTTGCCTCGAGGTCGGCTGACCCATGAAACGGATCGGTAACGTCCCCCCATGAAGTAGAATTCAGCGACGCAGCCAGAGCGTTGACGGTAAAGTCCCGGCGGGAAAGATCGTCGTGAAGCGAGCCGGCTTCAACAACGGGGTTGCGGGAATCTTTCGAATAACTTTCTTTCCGTGCACCGACGAATTCGATCTTCAATGAACCATAGTGCATCATGGCGGTGCCGAACTTCTCGTATGTTGCTATGGATTGCTTGCCAAACTCTTCCGCCGCACGTTTCGCAAATTCTACTCCGTTGCCGACCACAAGCACATCGACATCCTGCGGATCTCTGCCGAGTAATGTATCCCGCACAAAGCCTCCCACAACGTACACTTCGGCATGCAATGTATCCGCAAGGCGGCCTATCGACCGAAGCTC
>CAWJKX010000203.1:0-11857 GCA_963843065.1 uncultured Bacteroidota bacterium | reverse complement strand
AGCATATATTGCGGGCAATTTGTTCAGCCTTGACGGCGTCCATCCTTCTTCCAAGGGATACGGTATTGTCGCAAACGAGTACATCAAAACGATGAACGCGAGCTTCGGCATGCACGTCCCGTTGGTGAATATTAATTCATTGCCCGGGATTCCGACGGTACAATCGCTGAGCAAATCAGCGGGCGATAAGAATATTCCGGTTATTCCATACGGCGCATGGAAGAGTTTCGACGCGCTTTGGCGGTAGGGTTTTAGTTGTATCGCACTAATTTTAAAAGGGACGCAAACCACGTCCCTTTTTTATTGCGGTGGTCATTAGGTGTCGGACACCTTCATTGAGTAGTGTCTTAATTAGAACTGGTTTTACAGGAACATATTCTTACCGATTAAAACAGATCGACCATAACGGCGCATTCGTTTATTCACAAACAGTGCAGGTAATAATAGCAGTCCCGAAAGTCCTTGCACTCAGCCAGAATTTTCCCGAACCGTTTAACCCTTCGACGACGATTCAGTTCACCGTGCCAAGCGATGGCAAAGTAACTCTCAAAGTCTATAACGCAATCGGTCAGGAAGTTGCGACGCTCTTCAACGATGAAGCAGCTGCAGGCGTGATCCATCAGGTGCAGTTCAACGGGTCGAATCTCGCAAGCGGAATTTACTTTTCGCGGTTGGAGTTTGGCGGGAATATGCAGGTAAGGAAGATGTTGTTGCTCAAATGATCTTCGAACATATCTCAACTATACGCTCAGCCCAGACTCACCTCTGGGCTGTTGCTTTTATATCCGATTTGCGATAACTTTGGGCCAGAGATTCCACGAAGGGGTGGTCTCAAGCCTACCAGACAATCCCTCCGCCTTTATCACTTCCATGCGGGGTGCAATATATCATATCAATAATCGACGCATGCCTGCAATATGCAGATCATTGAGGAACAGAAACTTATATCCCAGCCACCGCAACCGCTTTCCATCGCTGAACTGAGATTCTAAGCATTTGAAAGACCGACGCCGTTCATCATCGCAATGTCAATACGACATCAATTAAAACATGAGTTTGTCCGACGCGTGCCATCGCTTCACCACGAACATGCTGGTTACAAATGGTGGGTGTTAGCGAATGTCATGATCGGCACTTTTATGGCAGTGCTCGATGCTACGATTGTGAATGTCGCCCTGCCAAAAATCATGGCTTCGTTCGGAATTACGGTCGACAAAGCCGAATGGGTGATAACTGCTTACATGCTGGTCTTTGCTGTTATGCTCTCGACTTCAGGATGGATCGCAGATCATTTTGGATACAAGAGAACATACATATTAGCATTGTTCCTGTTTACCCTCGGCTCGTTTCTCTGCGGAATGGCATGGAATGAGAACGCGCTTATAGCGTTCCGTATTATTCAAGCAAGCGGAGCGGGGCTGCTGACGCCAACGGGCATGGCAATTATAACCCGCGAATTTCCACCTCATCAACGTGGAATTGCAATCGGGTTTTGGTCTATTGCATCAGCTGCGTCGGTGTCGCTCGGTCCTATGATAGGCGGGTATCTCATTGACAATATAAATTGGAATACAATTTTTAATGTAAACGTCCCGGTTGGGATAATCGGTTTATTTGCAACAATAGTCGTCCAGCGCGAATATAAAACAGAACATTCTCGATCTTTCGACGTGATTGGATTCTTTTCAATGGCCGTGTTTCTTTGTGCCCTTCTGCTGGCATTAACAGATGGCAACGCTGCATGGAATACTCGTGGGTGGACATCTCCTTTTATTGTTTCGTGTTTTGCAGTATCTGCCGTTGCACTTGTTCTGTTCTTCGTGGTGGAACTCAGCATTGAACATCCGCTCATTGATTTGCGCCTGCTCAAGGATCTTAATTTTAGTATAGCAAATGGCATTCTCTTCATTTTCGGGTTTGGGATGTTCGGAAGCACGTTTTTACTTCCCCTGTATCTTCAGACATCGCTTGGATATACCGCATTTCAAGCGGGTTCGCTCTTTTTGCCAGTCGGGATTATTCAAGCGATCATTTCTCCCATTTCCGGATTTCTATCCGATAAAGTAAACCCTAAAATTCCTGCGGTTATCGGCATTATATTGATGGCATTGAGCCTTTACGTCAACAGCTCGTTGTCTTTGTATTCAGAACATTATCAAATTATGCTCTCACTCTACATTCGCGGATTTGCGATGGGATTGATGTTTACACCTCTTTCGACGGCAGCGCTCTCCAACATCCCTCGACATAAAATCGGACAGGCATCCGGACTATTCAATGTCATTCGGCAGGTAGGCGGGAGTTTTGGGATTGCATTTATGAGCACTTTGCTCCTGCAACGCACAATCTACCATACGGCAGCATACAGCCAGGTTGTCAATCAACGATCGGAAGCATTTTCTCAGGTGACGCAGCAAATAACCCGATTCAGCATGAATGCAATTGGCGGGAATCAAACTCTAGCGGCAATGCGCGCCTCAGCACTCATTGTATCGCATCTTTCTACGCAGGCTTTTATCAGCGCAGTTTGCGATGACTTTTTTGTGGCATCGATAATCACCATTGCTGCGCTTGTTCCGATCTTTTTTCTTCGTGTACGAAAACACAATACATCCAAAAATGTATCGGCTATTGAATAACAATTTGTCAATGCTGGGAACAAGACAACTATCATAGTATTTTTCCAATTCCTTGAATATAGTTTTTCGATTGGGTAATTACCGTTCTTCTGGTAAGATTACAACGGAATTATGATTTAAAAAGAAAATATGCGCCACAACCAGTCGCTCACGTCACTCGGAGCGTGATGGCGAAAAGCGCTCAATGACGGAACCATAAGCATGTCGCCGTAGCTTGGATCCGGTTCGGGAGAGAAGATCAAGATCGATGATGTCGGCACGGGCACTGACATCCTGGCTCGCGTAAACAAAAATGGAGGGGGCAAGTATTGGTATATTTCAGGCGCAGGTATCTACACGGATGAAAATTGCTTTGGATATGCGACGGAGGGTAGAGAAACGCCACCCATCTATCACATTGAACCCATCAAAGAACTAGAAGAAGACTGCCTAAAGATTAAATGAGAGAGATTACCGCGCGTGTTCTAACCATTTTAAAAAGGAAATAGTCCCCGCTAAAGAACAGCGGGATTTCGCAAACATCGCTCAACAAGAGGAGACGGGCAAGCTAAACGTTGCCGTAGCGTACGAGGGTCCGTTAGGGCGGTCAACAACAATCATCAAATATAACCTATGATTTGGCAATCTAATTTTGTAGAGATCGAGAGTTTCCAATTAGGCGACAAGACAATCTCGATAATTAAACCGACGGAAAACAAGGTTGCTTACCATTTCATGTTTGACGGACTTTCAAAGTATTCCAAACAAGTTATTCAATCATTCAATTCAATCTTCAATTCGGGTCATTGCTACATCGTCTATTCCATGAAGGGCGTCTCAGTTTTATCTGACATTGGTTTGGCCGGCTTCCAAAGAGAGCTAGACGAGGCGCGCCAACGCGGCGGAGATATCCGATTGTGCGAAGTGGGAACTGAGGTTCTAAATGTAATAGAACTACTAGGAATGAATAAAATTCTAAAGATATATCAGACACAGAATGAAGCAATCCAATCTTTCACAAATTAGTCGCGCCCTAACCAGTCTTCAGCTGACGTATCACCGAGCACGTCGCCGCAGCGGCGAGCGTGAGTTAGGCAACAATTTTTAGCTCAAATAATTATGAAGGGTGAATAAATGTGTAAGACATTTTTCTTTCCGTTTGTTATTTTATCATTTGCGCTACTCCAATTGTCATGTAAAGATGTGGCGACCAACAATTACTATCAAGGCGGCTCTGGAAGCGACACCACAGGACATATCGTGGTTACAGATAACCCAACTTCAATTATCCACTATGCCGATCTAGCAAATATTCCAAGGGGCACAGTGATGAAGCTCCGAGTGAACAGAAACGATTTTGAAGTATGGGAGGTGAATGTAGTATTTGATGCCCTTTACTCAGTAGGGGCAGACAGGCTCATATTATGTCATACAGCTAGTGATTTTCCTGTCGGTGCCGGTGATAGCGGCTCTCCGTTATTGACTTCTGACGGCAGAATTGCAGGCGCCCTTTGCTACGGGTATGAAGGTAACTCTAATGATTTTGCGGCGCGTGTCATCGAAGATGTTTTGAGTATCGACACGGCAAGGGTTTCAAGTGCGTCCTACTCTTCGTCATTTAGTGTGATTCAACCGGCATACTACCTCTCAGGGAACGGCTCACAGGTGTCTTCGAGATATCCCCGACTTACTGCCGTGCTCGGGCCTTACACATCACAGGCATCACAGGCCAGGAAACTTTTCGCAAGCGTGAAAAATATCTCAAAGATTACCGATAATATCGCCATTCCCGGCTCTTCTATTGCAGTAATGTATATTTCTGGCGACTACTATTACGAATATGCAGTCGGCACAATGTCTTATATCGGTACTGATGGCATATTTGCTTTTGGGCATAGTTTCGATTCATTCTTGGCTGCGCCAACATACCTTGCCAGTACCGGTTCGTTCATCAACTCCTCTATTGAATCACAAAAAATGTCTGAGCCATCATCCCAACTGATAGGTTCGTTCGTAATAAATAACTATGATGGAATTCTAATCAAACCGAATGTAGCACCACTCGTCGCAAATCTCAATACGAGTTGTTCGATTAATGGATCGAGCATCTTTTCTTACAATCACCAGATATCCAATACACCAAGTTTTAGCAACGATATGGTTTTGGCGGCGGAATTATCTTGCGATCTTGTTTATGAGAACTTAGTTTCATTGAACAAAGAAGAAGATTCGACAGTTGCGACATGCAGCGCAAAAATCGTTACAGATCAAGACACAACTAATGCAACATTCGTGCTGCATAGTAATGAGATTGATTGGAGTATTTATTTATATTTAGAAGATAGTGTTAAGGTAGCAGGGAGCAGCAAAGAGTTGAAACAATTTAATCTCTCTGTTGATTTGAAGTATTAAGCGATAAATTTTCAGAATCAAACATCCATTATAGTTTATATAAATGAGAAAATAATAATGGATAGTAAAGATTCATTTACATTGTTGCCTAACCGGTCGCTCAAGCCACGCCAAAGGCGGATGGCGCCCTGGCCACTCACTAATGGAAATAGCCGTCAATGTTTTTGTAATGCGGCAATAGCCTTTGGTGCAGAGGCCTTTGAGTAATCTCACTCTCTTACATTCTGAGGATCTATGAAAAAGTGCTTTGTGATTATGCCAATCACTACCCGCTATCCATCCTTCCGAAATACAATGATGATGTGGATCATTTCAGACACGTCTTTGACTATCTCATTAATCCGGCAATAAAGAACATTGGGTTCGAAGCGATACCTCCAACTGCTGAGGGCTCTGATGTAATCCAAGGATCGATAATTAGGAATCTGGAAACGGCAGACCTGGTTCTTTGCGACATGTCTTCGCTCAATCCCAATGTGCTTTTCGAGTTAGGAATTAGAACGGCATTGAACAAATCAGTCTCCCTGATTAAAGACAACCTGACTCCCAGTATCCCCTTCGATCCTTCAATAATAAATCACCATACATATATTAGCGCACTTGAGCCCTGGATACTTGAGGATCAAATCCCAAGCCTTACAAAACATCTGGAAAAGAGTATTGAAAAGAGCGACGATTCAAACTCTCTCCGGACCTATTTTAGTTTCAGCATGCGAGCAGAATCAATCAAAGGAAAAGAAGGCGATGCGGGCTTCCAAGAATTTCTCGCATTAGAATTAGATGGGATCAAATGCCAATTGGCAGGTATCGCTCCTCGCGGATCAGATGACGCAAGGTTTAGGGATTACGCGGTCGATCAAAACCGAAGCGCCGTGATCGCAGACTTGACGGCATTAGCAGCCAAAGCGCAGCAATATTATACTAAGCCGGCAACTCTCACCGGAGGTTGTAATTCATTTGCCGGGTTGACAGCAGATGCATCGGGATTAGTTCAGCTCGCATCAACAGCATTTACGGACAATGCTAACGGAACCTATACCATCAAGACTTCAGGGACTGCAACAACAATCGTTCTGCATGGCGTCGGCAAGGCCGCTCTGAACGATGGAACTTTTCCGACAATGACATGAGTGTAACCGCGGAGACTATGGTGGCGACGAAGATCAATTAGCACCACGCATATCACGTCGAAATTTACTTACTAATTGATGTTACGCAGGTAACTATTTTGTGCTATAATGTGCTTCGACGCGGCGCAGAGAAAACGATCATCCTGAGCAAATCCTGCGTATTTTGCAGGATGCGTCGAAGGATGATAGAAATATTCCCTCTGCGCCTTGCTCAGCATGAACGTTTCTGAGTGTTTGCGTAACATCAGTTACTAATCTCCACCTTGCACTCCAAACACTCCTCCACATGCACCAAGATTTCCTTAGGCAGCTGATCCTGCTTGTCTGATACCAGGGCGTCGACGTATTGAGCAATTTCGTTTTCGGTCAGATGATTATCGCAGTAATTCGCTGGAAGATCAAGCCCGATGATGGTCTGCACGCCAGTTTTTGATTGCCTTCTTGATATCCTCTCGTGAGAGGTTCTCTTGAACAGCTCGCTTGACAAGAGTCAGATACTCTTCATCTGATGCGAACCGCAGTGCAATGATTTGCCCCATCTTCAAGTTCAGATCAAACAGTTTGCCAGTCATCACAAAGTGGCGCAGGTTTTCTTCAGCCCGTATCGCGCGATCTTGCACCTTCGTTGCCAATTCTCTGATATACCAGACTTGGGTTATTGCGCAGAACGTGAGAACGGTAATTAATGACGCGCTGTAGATGCGCTCGTGGTCGCCGAAGGATAGATACAGATTGACCAGTGAACCGATGAAAGTAAGGAGAAGCACGTAACGGAGAAGCCGGTGATACATTGGAACGAATTGACGATGGTTTGCGTAATTTTGAGTTTCCATTGCAAGAATCCTTTATGAGGTTGAATGGATGAGATATCTTATTGTTTCGCTGTGACAGAAGCATTCTCTGCCGCATTCGAATTTCATGGTCGCTTCTTCTTACCAGCATTTTGTCGCTGGATAAATTCTTTCTTTTTTTGTTTTGTCTCAGCGAGGTTAGCTTCGCGCTCAGCGATAATTCTGTCAACAATCGCGTCGGTCGCGAGACCACCAACCGATACGATTTCCTTCTTAAGTTTTTGCATCGGATGAATTTCCTTCTTTTATGTACGACTGGATCGGAAGCACCTATTGATCTGCCAAGACTAAGTTAAATTTCTTGAAGTATTGGCAAGCAATTTCGCCATCTGGCGGAGTGGCAAACTGCAGTTACTTCTATAATTGAGGACTAAAGGTTTTGGTGGGAATCTGTCGCGTGGAGGTTCTATCGCTTTACCATCCACTTCTTGTATTGTAGCCGCCCGTCCCTTCTCGCCTCCAATTTCAGAACTTCATGATTATCGGCGACGTATTTTGTAAGCCCCACAGTTGCCGCGTCTTTCGACAGATGCAGTAGATACGCAGCCGGAACATCTTTCATACGTGTTCCTTTGTGCATGCCGTCAGTCATGCGGGTATTATCTGTCATTCTATAACGCCCTCTTTCTATTTTTACGCCCCGTCTCCGTGTCCCTAATCTCATTCGAGATGATGGCCGAGGCTTTAAGATGGTGCGATTGACGGACTGCGGCTGCAGCATCAAAGTAGGTGTCTGCAGGCAACTCTTCAGCCTTAATTCGTCCATTACTTCGATAGCTGACTGTGTATGTGTTTCTCATGTTCTTACCTTTTCGAGTTTGATTCGTCAGGTTGGCTGTGATTGTCCTAAAAACAAACAACCCTCACATCACTTGATAGGAAGGTGACAATGAGGGTATCAGCCGTTCATCCAGGCCAGATGTCATCGATATGTGACGCTGTATGAATGTAGTCTTGTTCACTGCCAATAGCAATAAAAACACTTCTGGTCTGGGCCAGGCGGGATGGCAAGTCCCATGTAGTCCTCTGCGAAATCCGAAACAAAAATTTTAGAAACTCATCTCCCCACCTGCATCGATGGATCCCCGTCGTCCCTCAAGTAGAAGCAACTCTGACGCACCGCTTCATTCGGAGTCACGCCGTTGAGGCTCTTGAGATTTTGCTTCATTGTGGCTTTCCCTCCGCGCGCATGTTATATTGGATGTTAACAATTATATCAGAAGATATTCAAGCAGAGTAGCCAATACAAAAAGGGACGAACGATTCATCGAAATAAATGAGGCTTGGCAAATGATATTTCGATCTCAACGGTGCTGGGTGTATGTACTCCTCTCATCTTTCTTTGCCCTTGAGGCGTTTGCTGGTCCCCCATTCTTGACTGACGATCCGGAGCCTGTTGACTTTCGGCACTGGGAGTTTTATGTCGCATCCATACAGAATTTTCATATGGGAGAGACTGATGCCACGTTGCCTCACTTCGAAATTAATTACGGCGTAGTTCCGAACGTGCAGCTTCATCTTATTGCTCCGCTCGGTTACGTGCACACCGTCGAGGGAAATCACTATGGTTACTCTGACACAGAACTTGGAATCAAATTTCGCTTCGTCGAGGAATCTGAAACGGCACCTCAAATAGGAGTCTTCCCTTTAATAGAACTGCCAACTGGCAATCAAAATGAGGAACTGGGAACAGGCAAAGCACAGGTATATTTCCCAATATGGGTCCAGAAAAGCTGGGGGAAATTCACAACGTATGCGGGGGGCGGCTTTTGGTATAACCCTGGTGTTGGACAGCAGAATTGGACTTTCGGTGGCTGGGAGGCACAATATGATTTTTCCGAAGTTGTTACTCTTGGCGGAGAGTTGTATTATCAAACGGCCGACACCCAAGACTCTCAATCAAGTGGCGGGTTTAATGTCGGAGGATACATTAATCTCAACGAGAACGATCATATTCTTTTTTCCGTTGGACGCACTGTTTCAGGTGCAACGACGATTACTGGTTATATCGGCTTTCAACTTACGATTTAATTTTACACCTAATAGATTTTCGCAAACGACTGGAAGAAGATGTGCGACGGCATCACTGCAATTCTCGATGTCATAGAAAAATCATTGGTTCTACGATTTACAATATATTGACGCACTGGAGAAGGAAGACTAATATTCATGCCAATTTGGAAAAGGAATTTAGTTGTTTGTTGGTTTGGGATGTTTGTAACAGGTGTCGGAATGAGCCAGGTAGCTCCTGTGTTGCCTCTCTTTATTAAGCATCTTGGAGTTGATAGTACAGAGTTGATTGAACAATATTCAGGAATTGCCTTTGGTATCACTTTTATATTGTCAGCTGTCTTCTCGCCAATCTGGGGATATGCCGCCGACAGATTCGGACGAAAACCAATGCTTTTGCGGGCAAGCCTCGGTATGGCGGTCATTGTATTCAGCATGGGGTTTGCGCAAAATGTATTCGAGCTGATCGGATTAAGATTATTGCAGGGAGCGATTACAGGATATAGCACAGCGTGCATTACTTTGATCGCAACTCAAACGGATAGAGAACACGCCGGATGGGCTTTGGGAACGCTGTCAACATCAAGTATTGCAGGTTCGTTGCTTGGACCCATGATCGGCGGATACATAGCGGAGAACCTTGGTTTACAAAGCGTATTTTTCTTAACAGGCGGGTTAATGTTCATTGCATTTATAACAACCCTTTTCTTTGTGAAAGAACATTTCAGGCGTCCAAACATAAAAACGCTTGGCATGAAGGAAATATGGAATAATGTTCCCGAGAGAAGTTTGACAATTACAATTTTTGTGACTTTTTTTGTGATGACCCTGGGATTATATTCTATAGAACCAATTATCACGGTATATGTTGCTCAATTATCCAACAATGCTCGCCATGTTGCGTTATTAGCTGGAATGGTGTTCTCGGCCTCAGGCCTGGCAAATATTATTGCAGCTCCTCGCTTAGGAAAACTATCTGATAGGATTGGGCCTCAGAAAGTGATGTTGGTTGCGCTTATTGCCGCAGGAGTTATTTTTATTCCCCAGGCGTTTGTAACGAACCCGTGGCAGCTGCTGGGGCTGCGTTTCTTACTCGGATTAGCAACTGCGGGACTGAATCCTTCTGTCAATACCTTGATCAAAAGAATTACACCGGATCATCTTACAGGAAGAGTATTTGGTTTTAGTATGTCGGCAGGATATTTAGGCGGCTTCGGAGGTTCAGTCTTAGGCGGACAAGTGGCAGCCTACTTGGGCATCAGATATGTATTTTTCATCACGAGTGCATTGATGCTGATGAACGCGATATGGGTTTATTTTAAGGTCTATAGAAGACTGAATCTATGAGTTGAATAGAAAAGTCATCATGTGATTTTCAGCGTTGTCGGTTGTTGGCACTCTGCAAAACTTCCTTGCTCTAATCACTTTAATGGCATAGACTTGGACATTCGTCACCCGCTTTCGCACAAACTGCCCCTTATTCAGGACCTTTTTTATGGAGTGGACATAATAGTTGCAATAAAACAAGAACATTTTCGTCTTTGTTAAATGTGTAGATTTTTTATATCCTGATCAATCTCTACAAAGAGAAAGAACGCATTTGATTGCTACCATAACCAACGCGTGTAACTTCGATGGCGAGCACGTCATTAACGACAAGACAGTTGTGATCGACGGTGATCTGCCCCCAGTTTATGTGCCAGTGCGTGGTTTAGGTATTATCAGGTTGGCTGTTATTTCAATTCCCGGATCGTTTTATATTCCTAGTGAGACCAGGTATTTTAATGCTACCGATATTGAAATACTGAAATATATGGTAAATAAAAATAATGGAAATTACACAGTATTAAATGAAATCAAGAATGCCAATAAAACTTTTAGTGATCAATTGGATCAAAAATTTCCTGACTAATTGCCAGTTCTTTTTATTCTTGCAAGTAATACCATTGCAAAGTGTTTACTATCTTACTGGCAACCCAGAAAAAGGAGACTGCTTTGAAACATTCCCTTGAAGAAAAGAGCCTGCTCCTCATCGGCGCCTCAAGGGGGCTTGGCTGCGCGATGGCTGAGGAATACACGAAGCTGGGTTGGAGCGTCGTCGCAACAACCCGAACGCGATTCGGTACGCCGTTGCATGGACTAGCTGAATCGGCTGGAGACCGATTGGAAATTGAAGCCGTCGACATCAACATCCCCTCCGAGGTCATATCGTTGCGAAATCGTTTGGCGGAGAGAATGTTTGACCTTTTGTTCGTCAACGCAGGTGTCAAGAACAATGACGGCGAGACGATTGCGGATGTTTCGATCGACGAATTCGTCCGGGTGATGGTGACCAACTCTTTGAGCCCGATGCGGGTGATCGAGACTCTGCACCACTTGGTACGTCCGACCGGGATCATCGGCGTCATGTCTTCGGGACAAGGGAGCGTCACCAACAACACGAACGGAAACTACGAAGTTTATCGAGGCAGCAAAGCGGCCTTGAACATGTTCATGCGAAGTTTCGCCGCACGCCACGCCGAGGACCGCCGCACTCTGCTTGCGATGGCGCCAGGCTGGGTACGTACAGATATGGGCGGGCCCGAGGCCCGATTGAGCATTGGGGAGAGCATCCCGAATTTGGTCGCAACAATTAACGCCCAGCGCGGCAAACCAGGGCTGCAATTCCTTGATTACCTCGGCCGAGTTGTTCCGTGGTGAGACGATACCTTGCTTTTCCCTGCTTGTCAGGATTCAAGCATCAGCGTTACTCATAGACTTGGAGACCGTGGAACTAACGCTGTAATTTGAAGACATTGTCTCAATCAGCCACCGATCAAAAGAGTAGGCCCGGGGC
>CAWJKX010000202.1:0-11077 GCA_963843065.1 uncultured Bacteroidota bacterium | reverse complement strand
TATCATTTTAATGCTGGCTGTAGGGACTATTGCTTGGCATTGTACTTTTGAGGTAACATCAGTGGCTTGGACCCACCGGCCTAACGATGAAAAAACTTCGGATGCTAATTGAGAGCGGAATGGAACCCGCGGTGTCGCACGCGAACGATTTTCGGTAAAATACTATATGGTTGTGTCCTCTTTATCCTTTTTGATATCGAGGTCATCTTCCTCTATCTGTGGGCCGTGAACTTTCGAGCGCTCGGACGATCTGGATATATTGAAATGGTCATTTTTATTGCTACCGTTGTAGTAGGGTATTTTTTATATCTTGAGGAAAGGTGCGTTGAATGGATTTAGAACACGCCTTGGCCGACAGCCTTATTACCACAAAGATTGATGCAGCTATTATTGGTGCAGAAAAAATTCCGTTTGCTTTGGACCTAGCCGTTAGCAGCATCGTGCTGCGGAATCGAAGTACCACGGCGTGGCTTGCATCCGCCATTTGATGTGTCGCGGTTCGGATTAGAAGTCATGCGTTTTTCTCCCCGGCAAATGCCACCTCCTGATCGTGGCCGGGAATGGTACCACATACAAACCGCAAAAAGTGGTCCGGAAAATTTATGACCAGATGCCCGACCACTCCCGTCATCGCAATGGGAGATGCACATCAACGGGGGGAAATGCACCGTACGGTTCCGTCGTGCAGGGCATTGACCAGTTTGTCCCGGCTCGAATGTGAATGTTGCGGGTTTGCTTTTCCGCCACGCCCGGACAATCTACTCAATGCCATCATGATGATCGAGCAAAAAATTGGGCGCGGCGAAAGCAGCAACCATTCCGGTGGCTGAAGAATGGTGGGAACAACAGCTTTCTATATTGGAGTTTCGAAGAGCCTGGGAATACAGAAGTCAGAAAGGCGCCACCCCGCAAGCGGCAACTGTCTCCTGATTTTTGTCCCGCCCCCTCCCGGTACTCCGAGATTCACAGCATTATAACCCACACACTTACGTTATCTTGCTCACAACACCTGTAGAAAAGATTAAAGCACAAGTTCCCTGTTGAGCCTTCTCGAAGTAAAGGAATTTCGGGACGAGCAGCGACGCTTCATATCAAAAAGGACAGACAATTGTTGTCGTTTGCACCTTTCTCCGGGAGGACCAGGATTGCAAGTTCAATGACCCAAGTGCCCCCCCGTGTGCTGATGCATTTACACACGGAAAACAGGTTTGAAGTCGTCTATAACCTTTATTCCCTTCAAAATAGACAGCGGTTACGCCTCAAGCTTTACGGACGCATCGGACCTGCATGTGCCGTAGCGCTATGCTGTCTGGCCGGGGCTTGTATGGTGGAGTGGGAGCTTTCCACACGTTCGGAATCATCTTCTATGTAGGCAAGCGACCTCCGCCGAATGTACATGCCCGAAGAGTTCAAATACTTCCCACTGAGAAAAGATTTCCCCATCATGGATATTTTCTCAGACTCAATCCCTTTACCGAGAAACAATTTTCAGCAACCGATGAGCACCGGGTACCAAATAGAGACGAAAAAGAGCAAGATCCTCCGGTGCCTTGGAGGACAAAGATACGAGCGCCCAGTTCACGGCGACCCGCTTGAGAATGGAAATGATTCTTTTAGCATCCTGCAACTCACGGCGTTTTGCTGATTGCTCATCAAACCCGACGGGAAAACTGTTGCAGCCGTGGTTCCGGAGCTTGGTGACTCACATTCGGGGATACGCAAAAAGCTTGCCGAATATTCGGCAAGTTATCACGAATTTATCCCTGACACAGACGGCTCTTGATGGACATTCGCTGCTGATGAATAATACGGTGTACATCCTTGCAGTAGAAAAATTATGCCCACCGCGCGCGCACATTCGCGTTATCATCTCGGAACTTGCCCGTATCTCATCCCACCTCCTGGCTGTTGGAGCGCTTGGGCTGGACATCGGAGCGGTGACCGTATTCATGTGGACCTTTCGAGAGCGGGAAAATTATATGACATCTTCGAAAACCTGACCGGTGCGCGGTTCACAACAAGCTATAGCCGCATCGGCGGAATATCACAGGATATGACCGCTGAGACAAAGACATTATACAGGATTTTATCAATCGGTTTCCGGCAAATCTTGCGGAATGCGAAAGCCTTCTCAATTGAAACAGGATTTTTGTCTGATGGAAATGCACGGTGTGGGCGTTATATCACGTGAGGAGGCGACGGCCATGGGATTCGGGGACCTAACTTGCGCGGCTCCGGAGTTGAGCATGACCTCCGCCGGTCCAATTCTTTGTACACAAGGTAAGGATTGGACCGGCGGAGGTCATGCTCAACTCCGGAGCCGCGCAAGTTAGGTCCCGAGAATCCCATCGCGATCGCCTCCTCACGTGATATAACGCCCACGCCGTCAGTTCGTTCGACAAAAATCCTGTTTCGATTGAGAAGGCTTTCGCATTCCGCAAGATTTGCCGGAAACCGATTGATAAAATCCTGGATAATGGCTTTTGTCTCAGCGGTCATATCCTGTGATATTCCGCCGATGCGGGTATAGCTTGTTGTGAACCGCGCACCGGTCAGGTTTTCGAAGATGTCATATAATTTTTCCCGCTCTCGAAAGGTCCACATGAATACGGTCACCGCTCCGATGTCCAGCCCAAGCGCTCCAACAGCCAGGAGGTGGGATGAGATACGGGCAAGTTCCGAGATGATAACGCGAATGAACTGCGCGCGCCGGGGTGCTTCCACTCCCAATAATTTTTCTACTGCAAGGATGTACGCCGTATTATTCATCAGCGGCGAAATGTAGTCGAGCCGGTCTGTGTGCGGGATAAATTCGTGATAACTGCAATTCTCGGCAAGCTTTTCGTATCCCCGATGTAAGTAGCCAAGCTCCGGAACCACGGCTGCAACAGTTTCCCCGTCAAGCTTGATGAGCAATCGCAAAACGCCGTGAGTTGCAGGATGCTGCGGTCCCATGTTGAGAATCATTTCATTCTCAAGCGGGTCGGTGAACTGGGCGCTCGTATCTTTGTCCTCCAAGGCACGGAGGATCTTGCTCTTTTTCGTCTCTATTTCGTACCCGGTGCTCATCGGTTGCTGAAATTATTTTCTCGGTAAAGGGATTGAGTCTGGGATACCCATGAGGGGGAAATCTTTTCTCAGTGGGAAGTATTCGAACTCTTCGGGCATGTACATTCGGCGGAGGTCGCTGTTACCGTCGAAGATGATTCCGAACATGTCGAAAGCTTCCCGCTCCGGCCATTCAGCCCCCGGCCAGACGGGCGTCAGCGCTCGGCACATGCAGGTCCGATGCGTCCGTAAAAACTTTGAGGCGTAACCGCTGTCTATTTTGAAGGGAATAAAGGTTATAGACGACTTCAAACCTGTTTTCCGGTGTGAATGCATCGGCGCCGCAGAGGTCGCTCAGGTAATTGAACTTGCAATCCTGGTCGTCCCGGAGAAAGGTGCAAACGACAACAATATCCTCCTTTTTGATATGAAGCGTCGTCTCGTCCCGAAATTCCTTTACTTCGAGAAGGCTCGACGGGAACTGTGCTTTGATCTTTTCTACAGGTGTTGTCGGCATAACGTAACTTGTGTGGGTTATAATCTGAGAATGCAGAATACGGGAGGCAGGAGACAGAATTCAGGAGACGGTTGCTGCCGGTGAGGCGCCTTTCTGACTTCTGTATTCCCAGGCTCTTCAAACTCCAATTTGCAAAAGCTGTTGTTCCCGCCGTTCTTCAGCCACCGTCATCGGAGTGCTTCTGCTTTCGCCGCGCCCAATTTTTTGCTGGATCATCATGATGGCATTGAGTAGATTGTCCGGGCGTGGCGGACAACCCGCAACGTACACATCGACCGGGACAAACTGGTCGATGCCCTGCACGACGGAATACGTACGGTACATTCCCCCCGTTGATGTGCATACTCCCATTGCGATGACCCACTTTGGGTCGGGCATCTGGTCATAAATTTTCCGGACCACTTTTGCCATTTTGTATGTCGTCGTTCCGGCCACGATCAGGAGGTCGCATTGCCGGGGAGAAAAACGCATGACTTCTGATCCGAACCGCGACGCATCAAATCGCGGATCGACCAGCGCCATCATCTCGATTCCGCAGCACGATATTCCTAACGGCATGGGCCAAACGGAATTTTTTCTGCACCAATTGATCGCTGCATCGATCTTTGTGGTAATAAGGCTGTCGCCCAAGGCGTGTTCTAATCCCATTTCAACGCACCCTTCCTCAAGATATAAAAATACCCTACTAACAACGTCGCAATAAAAATGACCATTTCAATATATCCAGACATTCCGAGCGCTCGAAAGTTCACCGCCCACGGATAGAGGAAGATGACCTCGATATCAAAAAGGATAAAGAGGACAGCAACCATATAGTATTTTACCGAAAATCGTTCGCGTGCGGAACGCACGGGTTCCATTCCGCTCTCGTACGTCGAAGTTTTTTCATCGTTAGGCCGGTGCGGTCCAAGCCACTGATGCAATTTCAAAAGTACAATGCCGAGCAATAGTCCTACAGCCAGCATTAAAATAATAGGAATGTATGATATCATCATAGAAGGATTTGCGCTCGCGTTCTGTTTCTTTTGAAAATTATCAAAAAAATGGGCGAAAGTCAATGAGTGCTTTCGTAGCTTTGAGAAGCGAGAATGAAGAGATGAAGAAGACGAACTTTCGCGTAATGAGGCGGCACAAACTTTTCCGTGTGAAGTTTTATTCTTCCTTGCTCTATATAATGTGTACAGCGAATCCCTTATTTTTTCTAACTCGTTAATTGAAGCGTGCGAGATGAATGGCAGATAACGCACGCATGCTCATGTGAGGAGCATTCTTGGTATGATCTTAAGTTTATTTTTTTGTTAAATCGACTGTTGGCAATATTCGTGAATTTTCATTTCAAACTTGTATCGTAATTGCCATAACGGCAATAAGTGGAAATGGTCAAACCCCTTGATGTCGATTCGTTATGATGTCAAGGTGTATTTTTCTTTCCAATATTTTTTCTCATTTTTTACTTGACTTGTATTCCTTAACCGGCTATATTCACAACCAGTTAGCTATTGGTTTCCCCCCGGCTATTGTTCATCCGAAATAAGTGGTGTAAATAACGTAGGTTCCTGTTTTATTGATGGCGGGCGGTTAGTTATTTGGCGGAGGGTAATGACCCCCGTTTGAAGGCATGAAAAGGGGAATACAACGGTTTTTCCCGAAAACGCAACTCACCTTACATCGTTATTATCAAGATTGGAGAGGAAGTTAGAAATGGCAGAAAAAGAAACGACAGTCGTCGAGAAGAGAGGAATCGCGCGCACGGCGAATGAAGCAGCTACTGGCGGGCTTAGAATTCGGCGGTACTTTACCAAACCCGGAATTCATCCTTTCGACGAAATAGAATGGGAGTTGCGGACGGCGGTCATTTCTAATGAAAAGGGGGAGAAAATTTTCGAACAAAAGAATGTCGAAATACCGAAATCGTGGTCGATGACTGCGACAAATGTTGTTGTGTCAAAATATTTTCACGGCTTGATTGGAACACCTGAAAGAGAAACGAGCGTGCGCCAACTCGTTGATCGCGTCGCCAAAACAGCAACGACGTGGGGACGTAAAGGAAAATATTTTGCACTGGAAGAGGATGCGGAGGTATTCTACCAGGAGTTATCATTCCTTCTTGTTAACCAGTACATGGCATTCAACAGTCCGGTATGGTTCAACGTAGGAGTGGAAGAGAAACCGCAGTGTTCGGCGTGCTTCATCAATTCGGTTCAGGATACGATGGATTCGATTTTGGAGCTTGCCCGCACCGAAGGAAGGCTCTTTAAGTTCGGGTCGGGGACTGGTTCGAACCTTTCAACGCTTCGTTCTTCACGAGAGTATCTTTCGGGGGGCGGCACTGCCTCGGGCCCGGTTTCGTTCATGAAGGGGTTCGATGCATTTGCAGGAGTTATTAAGTCTGGCGGGAAAACGCGCCGCGCTGCGAAGATGGTTATTCTCAATGCAGACCATCCGGATATCGTCGACTTCATCAACTGCAAAGCGGAAGAAGAGAAAAAGGCATGGGCGCTGATTGAAGCGGGGTACGACGGCGGTTTCAACGTACCGGGGGGTGCGTACGATACAATCTCATACCAGAATGCAAATCATTCCGTCCGTGTGACGGATGAGTTTATGAAAACAGCGCTCGAAGATAAAGAGTGGACGACAAAAGCAGGTACGCGGTGGAAAGGTGATGGATACTTTTCGCGCACGCGACCTGCTGCGCCAAATGGCGGAAGCCGCGTGGCTCTGCGGCGACCCGGGAATGCAGTACGACACGACCGTGAACAACTGGCACACCTCGTCAGTCACGTCTCGCATCAACTCGTCAAATCCGTGCAGCGAGTACATGTACCTCGACGATTCGGCATGCAACCTTGCATCGCTCAATCTTATGAAATTCAGAAAAAGCAACGCTGAGTTCGATGTTGAGGCATTTAAGCATGCGGTCGATATTACCATTACGGCACAGGAAATTTTTGTCGGCAACGCAAGCTACCCGACCCCGGCTATTGAACGTAACAGCCACGATTTCCGTCCGCTCGGCCTCGGTTACGCAAACCTCGGCGCGTTGTTGATGGCGCGCGGTCTCGCGTACGACAGCGATGCCGGCCGTGAGTATGCTGCCGCAGTTACCTCACTTATGTGTGGTGAAGCATACAAACAATCCGCGCTCATTGCGAAAGAAATCGGAGCGTTCAAAGGATTCGCCGTGAATCGCGAACCGATGTTGAGCGTGATGACCAAGCACAGCCTGTTCGCCGACAGGATCAGCGACAACTATGTTCCGAATGAATTGCTCTCGGCATCCCACGAAGTGTGGAAAGATGCGATCGCCGTGGGCAAAGAATACGGTTTCCGCAACGGGCAGGCAACAGTGCTTGCTCCAACCGGAACAATCGGCTTCATGATGGATTGCGACACCACGGGTGTCGAGCCCGATATTGCGCTCGTAAAATACAAGAAGCTGGTCGGCGGCGGGATGATGAAAATCGTCAATCAGACAGTTCCGGAAGCGCTCAGAAAACTCGGCTACGACAGCGAGCAGATCGAACACATCATCAAATACATGGAAAAAAATGACACCATAGAAGGTGCCCCATATTTGAAAGAAGAACATCTTTCTGTCTTCGATTGCGCATTCAAGCCGGCAAAAGGAGAACGCTCCATTCATTACATGGGACATATCAAGATGATGTCGGCGGTCCAGCCCTTCTTGTCCGGTGCGATTTCCAAAACCGTCAACATGCCGACCGCAGTGACGCCGGACGAAATCATGCAGGCGTATATTGAGGCATGGAAGCTTGGCTTGAAGTCGATCGCGGTCTACCGCGACGGCTGCAAACGGACACAGCCGCTCAGCACGTCGCTTGACAAGAACGACAAACCAAAAGCACGTCCTGCACGCCGCCGGTTGCCCGATGAACGCCAGGCTATAACGCACAAATTCAGCATTGCGGGACATGAAGGCTACATCACCGTCGGCTTGTATGAAGATGAAACCCCGGGTGAAGTGTTCATCACGATGTCGAAAGAAGGTTCGACCATCTCCGGTATTATGGATGCGCTGGCGACATCTGTCTCGCTTGCGCTGCAATACGGCGTTCCGTTGAAAGTTTTGACGGACAAATTTACACACATGCGCTTTGAGCCGTCCGGCTTCACGAACAACAAAGACATTCCGATTGCAAAATCGATCTGCGATTATATTTTCCGCTGGCTCGCGATGAAATTTTTGCCGAAGGAAGAGCAACCGGCATCGACTGTTGTCGCAGAAACAAAACCGCTCGAAAAAACCGACACAAAGCTGGAATTGAGACGGGCGTCGGCAATTGAATCGAACGAAAAGGTTATTTTCCAAACGCAGGCGGATGCACCTCCTTGCTCTGAATGCGGGAGTATCATGATTCGTTCGGGAAGCTGCTACAAGTGCCTGCAGTGCGGTTCAACAAGCGGGTGCTCGTGACAATATTCGATAATCAATTAGCAATGAACAAACGCCGATGTATACTCGTCGGCGTTTTTCATTATCCCCCCTCCCCTTGAAACTCATACATTTTTTTTGCATAATAACTCATGGACGTTCCGATGAACGTCCTTATTTTTTCCTCTAAGAAAAGAATACTATGCGCAGTGCATCCGTTCAACGTAAGACAAAAGAGACAAACATCTCCGTTACGCTGCAGATCGACGGAAACGGAAATTATGCCGTCTCGACCGGCATCGGTTTTCTTGACCACATGCTGGAGCTTTTTACCAGGCATGGAATGTTTGACATCCAACTGAAGTGCAAAGGAGATCTGCGCGTTGACGATCACCATACGACAGAAGATGTCGCCATCGCGCTCGGACAAGCGTTCGGCAAAGCGTTGAAAGAAAGGACGGGCATCGCTCGGTACGGCTCCGCGTACGTGCCGATGGATGAATCGCTTGCACGGTGTGTCGTCGACCTCGGCGGCCGTTCGGCGCTGGTCTTCAAAGCCGAGTTCAACAGGAAGAATGTGGGCGACCTGTCGACGGAGATGATCAGACATTTTTTTCTGTCGTTTGCCGAGAACATTAAAGCGAACATCCATGTTGAAGTACCTATACGGCTCAAACACGCACCACAAGATCGAAGCAATGTTCAAAGCGCTGGCGCGGGCATTGCGTGTTGCCTGCGAGAAAGATGCGCGAGTCAAAGGTGTGCTTTCAACAAAAGGAAAGTTATGATTGAGGTAAAAGTGAAAAGTGAAAAGTTAATAAAGAGATCATTTCGCACTTTTAATTTTTCACTTTTAACTGTTGCGCTATGATCGGGATAATAGACTACAAACTTAACAACCTGCGGTCTGTGCAGAAGGCGTTCGAAAAAGTAGGAGCATCTTCGTTCATTTCGAGCGATGTGAAGGAGCTCTCGCGCGCAGATAAACTTGTGCTGCCGGGAGTCGGCGCGTTCGGGAAGGCTATGGAGAACATTAAATCGCTCGGGCTGGATGAGTTGATCTGCACGAGTGCAAACGCGGGGAAGCCGTTGATCGGAATATGCCTGGGAATGCAGTTGCTTTTCACACGGAGTTCCGAAAACGGAATGCATGACGGCTTGAATCTCATTTGCGGGGAAGTAAAGCTGTTTCCCAATACCGTGAAAGTTCCTCATATCGGATGGAATCAAATGGAGATCAAGCACCAGTCGAAAATCCTGAAATCGGTTGTCGACAAAAGCTTCGTCTATTTTGTCCACTCGTACTATGCGCAGCCACAGGAAGAAGTAACGCTTACGACAACGGAGTATGGCTTTCATTTTACCTCCGTTGTTCAGAAAGGATATATTTTCGGCATCCAATTTCACCCTGAAAAAAGCCAGACAGCCGGCCTCCAAATGCTGAAAAATTATTCCGAATTGTAAGCCTTATGATTTTAATCCTTCCCGCAATCGATATCAAAGATGGAAAGTGCGTCCGGCTGGTGCAGGGAGAGCCGGGCACAGAAAAAATCTATTCTAACGACCCGGCGAAGATGGCAATTCTCTGGCGGGGTGAGAACGCGAAAACGCTCCACGTGGTTGACCTCGACGGCGCATTCGAAGGTCAATTGAAGAACCTTGGTGCTATAAAAAAAATTGTCGACGCCGTAGATATTCCGGTCCAGCTGGGAGGCGGCATCCGAAGATACGAAGAGATTCAGGAACTTTTCAACATCGGCGTTTACCGTGTGGTGCTGGGAACCGCGGCGATCGAAGACCCGGAACTTGTCCGGCGCGTCGTTAAAGATTTTGGCCCCAGAAAAGCCGCTGTAGGAATTGATGCCAAGAATGGTGTTGTGATGACGCAGGGCTGGCAGCATGATTCGGGCGTTGATGCAATTACGCTTGCATTGAAAATGAAAGACCTTGGCGTCTGCAGAATTGTGTACACCGACATCATGCGGGATGGGATGTTGACGGGCCCTAACTTTGAAGCTATAAAGGAAATTGCCGTTCGAACAAATCTCAAGATCACCGCATCGGGGGGTGTCTCTGGTTTCAAAGATTTGATCAGAATGCAGGAGCTTGAAAAATTTGGCGTTGATTCTGTCATCGTGGGAAAAGCGTTGTACAAAATAAATTTCCGTGTCAGGCTCTCTGGCGCCTCAACGAGAAAGTGCTGGATGACCTTGGGCCGACGAGAAGAATTTAGTCAATCAACAATGAACAATGAGCAATGAACAATAACTGCCAATCGAATTGTCAAATAAAATGCTTTAATGCTTTTTACGTTGATTGTTCATTGTTGATTGTTCATTGAAGTGGATGTTAGCAAAACGAATCATACCGTGTTTGGACGTCGATAAAGGGCGCGTTGTAAAAGGAGTCAACTTCGTTGACTTAATCGACGCGGGCGACCCTGTTGCGCAAGCGAAATTCTACGACGGGGAAGGCGCTGACGAACTTGTGTTTCTTGACATCTCCGCTTCGTCCGACAACCGCGCGACGATGCTCGACGTTGTACGCCGGACAGCGGAAGAAGTCTTTATTCCGTTTACCATCGGAGGCGGAATTCGTACCACTAACGATATGCGCGAAATTCTTCGCAGCGGCGCGGATAAAATCAGCGTGAATACGGCTGCGGTCAAGAATCCGCTCCTCGTTTCGGACGGGGCTGAGCAGTTCGGCGTGCAGTGTATCGTCGTGGCGATTGATGCGAAATGGGCTCCGTCCGGCAAAAAATGGAAAGTGTTTATCAACGGCGGACGGACTGAAACAGAACTCGACGCTGTGGAATGGTCGCAAAAAGTGGAATCGCTCGGCGCCGGTGAAATTCTTCTGACAAGCATGGACCGCGACGGCACGAAAGACGGATATGATATCGAGCTGCTGCGGGCCGTGACGTCCGGAGTAAAAATCCCGGTCATTGCCAGCGGCGGCGCAGGGAATCTCGACCATTTGCTTGCCGCGTTTAACGAAGGAAAGGCTGATGCAGTCCTCGCAGCGTCGATTTTTCATTTCAGACAATATGCTATCCGGGAAGCGAAAGAATATCTACTGTCAAAAAATATCTTGATGAGAAATTGAAGTATGCG
>CAWJKX010000201.1:0-7766 GCA_963843065.1 uncultured Bacteroidota bacterium | reverse complement strand
TGATAAGATGTGACGAACCAATCCAGCTTTATCACATTCGCCGCGTCTTAATACCCCCTCTTTAATTCTCCCCCTTCGCAGGGGGAGAAAAATTTTTGGAGGGAATCTTTTCTTCATGGAGAACGTATGGCAAAAAACTATTCCAACATTTTGAAAGACATCGACACGATCGTACTCGCGGCCAACGCGGTCAACGGCGCGGCCGGGAACGTGGATGCGACGGGGCCGGGTGTATTCCCTATGAAATATGTCGGGTTCCTCTCAGAGCCGAACCAGATGAAAATAACGGCTAAGGCGCGTTTGATACGGGAGGGGATGGGAAGCAATTTACAGAAGGGATATGATTTTAAGGGTGCCTCTGACGCGTTTGAAATCTTAAACGGCGAGGCAGCGGTAGTCGAAAAGTATCTCAACACCAACTGCGACATTGTCTCTCTTCGGCCGAGACCAGGTGCACCGGATCAAATCTGTTTTTCCTGAAGTGCAAATTGTCGGCGATTTCGGCGTGAAAGACAAACAGACTGTTCAGTTAATGTGCAACGACTTTCCGACGAGCTATGCGGATAATTTGGAATTGAACGGTGTGAACACAACATACCTGGCGATGATTCCGCAGAAATATAAAACGTTGATGGAGTCGATCTATCGGCCGAATATCAATTTTGAAATCTATCCTTACCTCGGCAACTTCAACCAGGCAGCAAGTCTTTATGATGCGTCGACATCGAGAGTTGTCGGGCAGCTTTTCAACACTCCCACATGGGGGAACGCACCGATTGGTGCACCGTACAAAATGCTGACGTTCGATGGCATTAGCATGTACGGAGATTTTGGCAACATCTCGCCGCTGGCGTTACAAACATTGAATGACGGACTTATTGAGTTCTGGGTAAACATTCTTTCTGCCGACGGCACAAATTGTTATCTATTTGATAAAAAGGCAAATGTCGGCGCTTCCACTCCCGGATTTTCTGTTTATCGGCCTTCAACTAATAATATGACATTGATTCTCTCCGATGGCACCAATCAAGCTGTTTTACAAACAGGCGCGTTAACCTGGCAAGGTGTATGGAAGCACATTGCCTTTCAAATTCAACGCACCAGCGGCAATTCGGTCGTCTACGTCAACGGAGTATCGCAAGGGACAGCATCGCTCACGTCGGTTGCAAGCATTGTAAGCAGCGACCATTTAAAGGTTGGGATCTCGAATGGAACGTTTGGTAATTTTAGTCTAGCCGCATTACGAATATCTGATTTTGGAGTAAACGGAATACCTGCGAACGCGGCAGCGATTGTTGCGCAAAACTTCGCAGTTGAACGCGCAATTCTCGGAGTGTAAATGGACACAATTTATTTTATCGGATCGTTGGCGGTACTTAAACAACTATTTCCGTCGCACGATTTTTCGCATGTGCGGACTTCGCTCGATGGTGTGAACGCCGTCATCGAAGAACAGCCGACGGATGATATGCAAAAGGACCTCATCGCTCAAAAAGTGCAATGCCTCAGCCACGATGATGCCGTTGCGTATTTGAATGATCCCAAACAAAGCGGTGTGTGGTATGCGCCGGAAAGCGAAGTGGCGCAATGAACACCTACACCATCGGCGATAAAAAATTCGAGCTGAAGAAGTTGGGATGGAAACAGCGGTCGTTGACGCGCGGCTTCTATGAAAAGTTCTTTAAGAAATGGTTTGAGTCGCTCACCGCTCTCGACAGCATAAAGAAGGCGATGAACACTAACGAGCCGCTCGGCGGAGCGATGGCACACTCGGTAGAGATCAGCATGGAGATGAACGACATTCTCTATGGCAGCGACGATCTGCCAACAGTCCTCGCGACAATCCTGTCTCCGGAAGGTGTCGCCTGGGACGAGTCGCTAATCGAAGAGAATAAAGTTTTGATGGAGGAGATCAGCGACGACACTCTCCGCGAGGTGTTGGGAGATTTTTTTACGTCGTCTCTGCAGTTGAAGAGCAATTCGCTCCGCTTTTCGCCGGGCTTGCAGAGCAAGAAGACGGACTCGATCGGCGAGCAAAAATCTGCGGCCACGGAAGCAGCGAAGGATTCGAATCCGAGTTAGACGCGGACGAGTTGATCGTTTACCGCATCGCGGGAGGGGATGCGATCAAAGCAGAAGCGGCGTGGTATCTTCCCGTTGAAACAGTTTATCAATTCCTTTACCAGCGGCGAATCGATATGCTAAACCAGCGGAAAGCCGATGTGGAATTTTGGGAAGAGCAGGACTGATCTTCCCTTTTTATTTTTTCTGATGAACAATGAACGGCCAGAACGGCATAATCCTTACACTTCAGGTTGATCCCACCCAGGCGATTGAGGTCCTCAAAAATTTCCTTGTTGCCGCGAATAGCTTTGGGCAGCAGACTGCCCAGGCACTCGGCATTGAATTCAAACCGATCGATACAACGGCCTCCATTGAGGCTTTAAAGGCGCTTCAAACGTCCGCTGGGGACTTGACCGGCGCAGAAAAAATCGTCGCCGCCGCAACTTCAGACGTTGGCACCGCTTCCGACACGGCAGCCGAGAAGAGCGGCGGTTTTGCAGAGTCGGCGAAAAATCTTTTCTTCACACTCGGTGCCGGGACGCAAACGCTTTCACTCCTTAAAGGTACATTCGAGGAATGGATCGACAAGAGCAACAGCGCCGAGGAGATGGAGGCGAAGTTAGACATTGCTTTAAAGACAGCTGGCGATACGACCGACGATGGCGCACAATCGCTGCGCGAGTATGCCGATCAGATGGAGAAGGTTACGGGAGTCAATCGGGACCAAATTGTCAACGCCGAGGCGATGGTTATTTCGATGACGGGCTTGACCGGAGACGCAGTTAAGCCAGCGACAAAAGCGGCGCTGGATTATGCTGCTGCGACCGGCACGGACGTTACCTCTGCCGTTGAAGCAATGAGCCGCGTGGTCGAAACCGGAACGGGAAAGTTCGGCAAGTTTAAAGTTGACGTGAGCGATGCCGTTGGGCAAGCGGGACGCTGGCAGGCAGTGATCGACCTGGTGAACCAGCATTTCTCCGGGTTTGCAGAATATCTCGGCGGCACGGGCGCAGGGAGAATGAAAGAATTCAGCGACGAGGTCGACCATGCTGAAGAGAGTTTGGGGCACATCTTGGTTGATGTTCTTTTGCCGCTCCTGCCAGCGATTGAATCTGTGCTTGATGTCGTCGAACAAGGCTCTCCGTTATTGGCCGCTGCCGCAGTCGGCGTTGGTGCATTGACTGTCGCCTACGTCCTTCTGAACACATCAGTGTTGACTGTTGCCGAGAGTTTCATCACCAATTTAATTCCAGCCATAGAAGAAGTCACCACCGCGCTGCTTGCAAATCCGTGGACAGTTGTTGCATTGGGTGTCGCGGCGATTCTCGCAGCGATCGTCTATCTCTATGAACAGGATAAACAGGCAAAGGCCGAGCACGATAAATTTATTGTCGATTCCACAAACAAAATGGTGGATGACACGCTCGCTGCGTTAAAGAAGTTAAACGGCGACGAGCAAAAGCAGACGATTGACCTTGACATCAGCAACGCGGAAAACTCTGTTAAAGAGCTTCAGGGTAAAGTGCAGGAGATGGCCGATAAGTTTTCGCACACCAAAATACAGCTCGGCGGTCCGACTGGTTTTATGGTTTACCAGGGGATGGATGACGACGTTGCAAAGATCGTGAAAGGCTACAACGATCAGATTGTGATCCTCCAGGATTACACTAAAAAACTGCAGGACAAAAAAGAAGCGGATGAAGAGGCAAATGCTGAGGCGCAGAATTCTTCCGCTTCCGTACTCGATTCTATGAAAAGTGAAATCTCGGCGATGCAGGAGGGATTCGACAAAAAGCGAGCGGTGGCAAAAGAGGAAGAAGAAGCCAGTGTTGCGGCCGCTCATAAGCGAATCGATGACGGCCTGCAGGATTCAATTTCGATGGCGCAGTTTGAACAGATGAAAACTGACGCTGCTCAGGCGCGTGCGAATAAGATCGGCTTGATCGACATCGAGCAGGGAGCACAGGAGAGACAGATTGAAGAGCAAATCCAAACGACGCTCCTGGGAGTTATGGCCGACAGCGTTCAGAAGCGCGAGACGTTGATCCAAAGCGAATATGATAAACAAGTTGCTGCCTGGGACGATGAATTTGCGAAAGGTAATTTAACTCAGCAGCAATATAATGACCTGGTCGACGCGGCGGAAACGGCGAGGTATCAGAAAAGTCTAAAGAACCAAGAAGACCACGAAAACGCCCGTGCGGAGGTCGCTCTCAATGCACGGAAAGCGCGTTTAGATCTGCAAAAAACCGTTGATGAAGAGCGTTTGAGTAACCAGGAAAAGATCGCTCTGGCCGGTGCAAAAACGGAATCCGACCGCCTCGCGGTAACGCGCGATTTTGCTTTACAGAAACTCGACATCGAACAAAAGACTGACCTGGCTATTATTGAAGCGGAAAAGAATGTACTCGAGGCACAAAAGGCAACGGCGGCCGGGGACGCGCTTCAGAACATTATCGACAAATTAGACGAGTTGAACGCGAAGGAAGCGGCCGTTAAAACAACGACGAGTGTGAAAAAGGAGACTGTCCAAACCGACTACACTGTCGGGATGAACAAGCTTGGAAACTCCGACGACGTCGTGGCTCAACAAAAAGTTGTTGCCGACGCGCAGATGAAATTGCAGCAGGCTGTGACAGACGACCAGAAGAAACAGGCACAGGCGCAACTGATAAATGAGCAGAAGAAACTCGACAGCATGGTCAGCGCCAACAAAAAAGCGTCAGAAGAAGAAAAGCAGATGTGGCTGCAGCAGCACCAAGTCGCTGCGGTGGCCATCGATGCGATCGACGGTGCGTTTAAGCAGGCATGGGGTGATATGATTATGGTGCACCGCCAGGCAAAGAATGAAGGCGATGCGATTTGGATTGGGATGGAAAATACCGCGCTCGAAGCGCTTGAAAAAATTCTCGAAAAGTGGATTCTCAACGCAGCACAAAGTGCGGCGATGAGCATAAGCAATGCCGCGACGCAAGTAACAAGCCTCACTGCGATTACCACGGCCGCAACGCCAGCCGCAATTGCGCAGAGCATTGCATCGTTCGGCGTCGCCGACGCGACAGGTGCATCGGCATACGCTGCAGCTGTTGCCGCGATGCAAGCCATTTCGCTCGGAGGAATGGCATTTGCAACTGGCGGAAAAGTAACAACACCGACGATTGGTCTCTTAGGCGACAACGGTCCGGAGTGGGCTGCTCCGGAAAAAGATTTTTTACAAATGGCGCGCGAAGATCTGATTCCCAAAGTGTTAAACAATAACATTGCCACTTCGTCCGCTAAAGCGCTAAGCAATACCAGCGACACGAGCAGCGCTGCGTTGGCGAGCAAACTGGATAAGCTCAATACTACACTCGGAAATCAACAGTTGGTGGCATCGATACAGGACCGTCAACTCTTATTGTTCCTCAATCGCGCTAAACGAAACGACAAACCGTATACGTATTAATCATGGGCATGTTTTCCTACGCGTTGCCGAATGTAGTTCTCCCGGCCGGGACATTGCATACGAGCCTCATTTGCTCAATCTCCGGATTGACTGTGCCGAGCGGGAACCAACTTGTCGATATTGGCGACGTTACCGAGAGGATAGAAGAATCACCGGGCATCATCCGACTTGCAGAAGTGACGGTTGATTTAATTGAAGACTACTCGACGTACTCCCAGGGGTTTTGGTATAACGTGCTTTCTTCCGGTAATTTTCAGCTGGTGTTTTTGTTAGACGAAGGATCGGGGCTGACATTTCTCTTTTGGGGAACGACAGTCGGCCAGACAGAACAGGTAAATGAAAACTATTTGCTGCTCGATGGCACCGGAGCGCCGGTTACGGGACAAATAAACCGGTCATTCCAGCTGACGATGGCCTCGGTCTTGGATTTGCTCACTACCGTAACCTTTGACACATTTATCCAGCAGATGAAAAGCTACGTTGTTACGGCCATCGACGGGCAAGGCTACATTTCTTTCTCCGATATTTTCGGCGCGATGATGGTATCGACCTTTGTGACAAACGTCGATCACGCCCTGAGCCTATACTTCCGTGGCTATGATGTCCAGTTCGATGATACAGTCCTTAGCCGGACAAACATTCCGGCAAGTGGATTGTTCATGAAGTGGCAAAATCTCTCCGCAGTCTACAATGGAAAGGTATCGGGATCGGTTTATTTAAGCGGAACACCTGGCGCAGATTATTGGGGGAGCCGATTTGACACTCCTTTAGCTCTGTTAGGAACTCTCGCCAGAAGTTTTGGATGGCTCCCGCGCTATTTCTATGATGTTACGAATTCGCGGCACAGTTTAGAATTTTTGACGCGCGGTTCATGGCCGCCATACACGCTAACGATGCCCCCGATAAAGAGGCCGTCGCAAATCCAATTGACGACAGATTTTCAAGCGACAAATTTTCAAATTTCAACGCTCGATAATTCCGTCCCTTCTTTCCAATTGCCTTTAGGCGTAACATCATTCGATTTTCAGCAGCAGTTAGAATTCGAGTTGGGAAATACTGCAACCGGATTAACAGTCCCAGATGACAGCAATATTTTTGAAAACTCTTCCGGGTCAAGCTTTACGAGCGGACACATTTACACGATGATGTACGATTACATTACGAAAGCCTTGATTTATCCTCCCGGTCCTTTGCATGGCAGCTCTTTCTTAACACCCGCGCTTCTTCACATGTATTATAATAAGTTTTCTCGACCGCTCCGGTCTGTGATCCGTACCTACAAAGGTGTCGCGCCGACAGAGAATGGAGTAACATCGCACACGGTGATTTATCCAACAAAAGTTACCAACATTAACGATGGGGTCTCGACGCGAGCTTTCTATGCAAACGAGGTGCGAAAAAATCCAAAAAAGAACGAACTATACGTGCAATGGATTGAGGTGTAAATGTCTTACGCCGTGCAGCTGGCCTATAGAAGTATTAACACGATTCCTCCGCCGGGGCTGATCAATGGCGTCGCCGGCGCGACTTATGCAAATCCAATTGTTATAACTTCGACTTATTCTGTGATAACAGGTGACATGATCAGCATCAGTGGGGTGCTAGGCAACCCTGCGGCGAATGGAACGTGGCCAGCGACGTACGTAGACAGCACGCATTTTAGCATTCCTGTTGCAGGCAATGGAACTTATACAGGCGGCGGAAACATCGCTAATGCTCAAATGGTGATGTTTCACTTTCCCTACGCAGACGCCAACCAGTGGAAAAGAGCTTTTATTGATCACGACGACATGTTGGATTGGTCTCATTTGCAGGATGTTTTAGGAAGACATTTCCGCTTGCTTCTGCACGTTGATCCGACGAGCTTTAATAACAGCTTGACTTTTTTCGAGGGTTTTTTGACGGCGAAATATCGTTGGGCTAACTATGGTCGGTTTGCTGACGCTGCTAATTTCAATTCTCTTTGTGCTGCTGTCCTCGAAAACGATGAAGAAGTGTTCACAACCGAATACTATTTGAAGAATGGAATTATGCTGAAAAGCTCGAAAATTTATCCTTGACCTCTGCCAGTTTGTCCGTGATTGTACGCAAGTTTTTGCCCTCCGAAGACTGAGTCTCAAATAATGTGACTGACATTCTCAAATAATGTGATTGCGTACAACATTATGACCATCAACGATATGAAAAAAATATTTCAAGGGACCATTCTCTTACTCCGCATTGAAGAACATATTCCATTTGCCGGATCGGATACGAC
>CAWJKX010000200.1:0-15503 GCA_963843065.1 uncultured Bacteroidota bacterium | reverse complement strand
AACGAAGTAAGTTGTAGAAACATAACGTATTGCTGGCTGGTATCGATCTTGAAGGATTTGGGGTCGAATAAGTTACAGCTGTTACAGTCTTGTTACACTAGGCTTGTAACCGAAAAACTTTAAAAACATTAAGAAAATATGAGAAAATAGAAAATGTTACACTTGTTACACTAAAATGACTATACCTTACCTTTGATGATTATTGCTGTTATATAAAGATCTTTATACATACAAAGCCAAAAGGTATGGGTATGTGAAATAGGTGTAACATGTGTAACATTGTAACATTTTGAGCTGGGTTGATCGCAAAACCTCGAGAACGTACGACCTAGTACCTGGATACCCCCAAGGAACCCGAGATTTGCAGGTATTTGTAAGCACCCCCCGCTTTTACAATTGACCGGCTCGATAGAACCAAGGACAAATCAGGATCCCCCGCAGGTCGATAGTAGAGAACAGACACTACCGCGAACTAAGCACGCATCCCAGATGGTGAATATCTGGGGCAATAAGAAGATAATTACTTCTCCCCCTCTTGTTCATTCCCCCTTCAATATGGCGAGCAGCACTTGTGCGTTCAATCTGACCTTAAAGTTAGGATTCACATACTCAAAAATGATGCTACCATCTTTCTGAACGATGAAGACCCGCAGGCACGGGGAGAATATGGTGGCTTAAGCCAGAGCCAGCCTCCAGGGTAGCCGCGTCCTTGGACTTCTCCAGTGCCTCTTTATCCACTCTGAATGCAAGTGCAAAGGCTTTCGCTGCATTCATTGTGCTGTCAGAGAGAAGTGTATAATGCAGGTCGTGTTTTTCGATGCTTGTCTCGATGTTCTCTGGCCGGTCCGCGCTGACGGCTACGATCTGGTAGCCCTCGTTGAGAACATCGCTCTCTATCGTGTGCAGTTGTTCCAATTGAAGGTTGCAATACGGACACCACCCCCCACGATAAAATATGAGAACTGTGGGCTTTTGTTCGAGAAGAGAATATAATTTACTTGCTTCCCTTGGATATCGGTCAGAACAACATCAGGGACACTCATCCCAACAAGAAGCGGATGAATGTCATCCGCATAGTCTGCTACTCTGCCTGACGAATCATTTTGCCCCTGCGCTAAGACAACACCGCTTACTACCATAAATGCCAACGAGCCGATTGCTATAATGATATTCTTAACCATTGTATTTCCCTCTTTAATACTTCTATAAACTACTGCAATTCTTGTAGAGTTCCCTGATAGCTCACATTGATTTAAATTAAAGGGAAGAATTCTTTGCCAACGCTATCAAGACATTCGTGTAACTTTTCCGCAATGTTCTTTTTAATGGCCGGACCACTACGATAGGACATTCGCGTATTGCCCGAAGCATGAATGCCATACCAAGATCAAAGTGGCTTCCGTAGCTTTTTGGGTCCCAAATAACGTGAATCTCGTCAGATGAAATAATAGCCTTGCGATTTGCCTCGTTGACCTTCAATCCAACACCGTCTTCCATTTGATCAGAGTCTCTCGGTGGATAATGAACGACCATGCCTTGAGATTCAAGCTTTTTGACATATTCAGCTGCAAATTTAAGATCTGATTTTCGGGCATTTCTTACGGGACATATTACGTAGATTTTCATGGCTACAATCAATTTTTCGTTTGTGGAGAGATTCATTCCGGCTTCCTTGAGCTCCATCGTAGCAGGGGCAAAATGTAGCCGTAATAGGGAATAGAATCAAGCGCCAATATCTCCAGAGCCTCTTCTGGGTGACTCCGACGGCAATTTTCGACTGACGTTGCTTCTACTTGCGGGACGACGGGGATCCGATGCAGGTGGGGAGGTGAGAATCCTAAATTTTTTTTTCAGATTTAAGGACTTCGTCATTTGTCAAGTTCTCTATACATAACGTGGCAATGGCAAAATTGTTGGCAAAGTGGCGAAATGGCAATGAGAGTTTGCAATTACTGCATTTCTATAGGGTGTTGGCGAAGTGGCGAATTACTTACCAATGCATTATGAAAATGAGTAACTTAGCCTTAGCAGACCACCTACAAAAGAAGGGACCTGATCCAGTGGCAAAACCTAAAAAAGAAATCTTCATGATCGGACCGGACGCCACCCAGGCAGATATTGATGCAGTAATTGACAAGCTTGATGCTGAGATCGTCGCATACCATGCATCACAAAAGCGAAAAAAGAAGAAAACTATCCCACGGGAAAATGTTGCTAAGAAGAAGCGACAATGAGATTCGAATGCCAACAATCGCAATCTTAGACGACGACGAACCAATGCGAAAGTTTCTATCAATTATCCTAATGAAGGCGGGATACAAGGTAGTTGCCCACGAAGCAAAGCTGATTTCATAGAATTGCTCCCGATCTTTGAACCAGATCTTATTGTAAGCGATATAGAATCACCAAGAATGGACGGCTTTGAATTCCTCAAAGCAATGAGGTTGAATGGAATTCCGATAATCATATTGAGTGGATTTTGCGGAGATCCAAATTATGTGGAGGAAGCGGAGAAATGGGGAGCATTTTCCTGTGTGGAGAAACCTGTATTAGTTAAGGAACTCCTTGGAGAAGTAAAAAGAGCGCTTGAGCACAAGTAAGCTATGCACCTCACCGAAAATGAAATCGCCCAATACGTCGACGCGCTGGTATCGGAAAAGCAGGATCAGCTGCCAGAAGAAATCTTGCAACACGTGGAAGAGTGCTTTGAATGTAAGGCAGATTTGTTGGAAGTGTGGGAGTTGGGGCGGCACTCGGTGGGTCCGTTGTCATAAACGTCATTGAATATTCAGCGCGCAGTTTCACGATCTTGCGCTGCGAGCTGATCTTTCTTCCTTTGACGTGTTCCTTTTTTAGATGGTTAGAACGGACGCGGTAGAATGATTCTCTCTTTCCTGCTTCAACTGATGAATTCTTGCATGTATCGTTTGCACAATCCAAATATTACGACCGCCGCGGTTTGTGTTGTTACATGAGCTGTGCGTTGTGTGGATAAGTATGTAACTAGACCTTCACGAAAATCAAGCAAACCTGTCGATGTTTCGAAACGTCAGACACCAACGTAAGCCCGAACTTGCCGCAATCTCTGACAATAGTCTCCGTTGAGGTAAAATTGCAGAAGAAAGTGGTTATACCTTGTCTGACAAAATAGTGGCCGTCGCGGTATTTGTTGCGACTTGTGAATCGTGATGTTATGGATTGATCGTTTCTAGGTGCGATGAGAACAAAATGGCTGTTCGTTTTGAGATTCGCAGCGCATGCAGCTATGATGTTCTTCCTAGTGGATCTTAATACGACATCGAATACGGTACACAAAAGATAACATCCAGCGCAAGTCGTGAGTCCGCAAATCGGTCCGCTGATAGTGCCAACACTTTCGTTTTGGATGTGGAAAACTTACGAGCAAAGTTGTACAGGTATATTCTTGACCATTGTCAACGTGTGGGTTTGAGAGCTGGTTTTCAGTATCAACGAGAACAAGTTGACGAGTAAGGCGAAAGAAGGAATCAAAATGACGGAGCTTGCCACAGCCAACATCCGCCATGCGGCGATATGGAGCAACTCTTCCCAGAGAATGTAACTCGTCGATAGCCCAAGGAATGGCTGGATTCTGCGGGTGGGAAAGCCTTTGGGCTGATTACTCCGATTGAATCTGGATGGCCTTCTTAGGCATATAGCACTCCATACTCGCGACAGATATCTCTTAAGCGCGATTCGAAATCCGCGCCATGATCAGCGTGTATTGCCTCGATTTCTTCTTCGGTCGCGCGGCGTGTGGATTCACGAGAAGTTCTGACCCAGATCCTGTTGAGAACGAATGCGACGATGAGAACTACTATTGAACGAATCAATCTGGTATTATATGTCTGATCGTATGAAGCTGACCCTCCAAACCAAAGAGCGATAATTAAAGCAAGAACAATAAGTATCTCATTAATCTGAGTAAGCCAATACACAATCACTTGTTCATAGAATCGAATCAGTAAGTTCTTTCCAATCTTGGTTTCTCGATCTCCTAGTGAACGGATAGTAAAGTTTCTCTTGAAATTGGCCATGTTCTGCTCGGCGACCTCGTGAAAGCGATATGACACCTTTGAGGCGAAAGGATGGATGAGTCGAGGCAAAATAAAGTCGGTGGCGTAACGAAAACGCCAGCGAATGACAAAGAGCTCATTATACCATCGATCATGAATTTGGATTATCTCCGTTAGAAGAAATGCTAGAAAACTCAGCGTGATAATTCCTAGACGTAATGAAACAATGGCAGACTGCTCAAGTGTTGCCCAAGGGAAACAATCCATTCCTTAACCGCGTCGGGAAGTATACAATTGAAGACGAAAAAACCGACGACGATAGAGGCACAATCGAATAGAGGAATAGATTTTTGTGGACATCCTGATAGGTATCATATTTGAATGACCAGTCCATAATGAGACCTCCGAAGTATATGAATTAGGTGACAACACTGAAGAAATGGCCGTTGCGCTTAGGTTTGTTAACCGCCGTTTTTTGCATTCGATAGATAGTTGATTAAGTCTTGAACTCTTTCTTCGGGAAGTAGTAAGCACATTATGCTGGCCTTTGGTTCGAATGCAAGATTAAAATGAAATGGCTCGAAGTCGGCCCGATGTCAAACGGTGCGTTCCGATGTCGATCCAATTACTTTGATGAGCCACAACGTAGTTATGATACCGAGGCTGAAGAATTTCACCTTCTTGTGGCAACGACTTTGAACAATGCACTCTAAGAATTGGTTCGTGCGACAAAGGAAGATTCGACTGCATTTCCAATTGTCGATCTCGTGCTCATCAGCTGGATTTTGAAAATACACGTCGTTGTCTGAAATCGTTCTATACAAGAAATCTGGAACTTTGAGTAACTTACTGCCTATATACGCTTGCTGTCTTTCTGGATATCGCCAATTCAGCTGTCTGTTCTGGATGACTCTTTCGAAGCCATTGTTCTTTGGCAAACGCCGAATGATAACGTTTGCACGATTAGGGAATCTATTTTGAGCTTCGATGTAGGAAATCTTCTCGCCTACTTGGAACCATCCTTTGACCAAATATTGATTTGGTGCGACGTATGCCACAAAGAAACAGTTTGTGCTGACCTGAACCGAGCGTCGTGTTGGTGGCCTGCAAATTCCCCATGTTGGTGGATCATCGAAACAAGGATCGTCGCCGATGTCCATTGGACCTCTAGGATCTACAGGGCCAGCTGGTAAAAGTTCTCCTACTAAATGGGTAGCAATAGATGATAATGGTACAACACGATACCTTCCATTATGGTAAAAAGAATAGGTGGGGAAATCCCGCCTACTGTTATTGTATATCTAAAGCCATCGCTACACTACCATCAGCGCCTTGCAGTAATTTTCTTGGATTGGCAACAACCCCGTTAGCATAGCATTACAGAAATAACACCATCAAGCGCATCAACGGTAATACCAATAGTGAAGACTACAATCGAACACGGAGTGACACTTGAAGGTGGTATTGGATTTGAACCTGTCCAAACTCCTGGGCCACATACGGTATGGATGACGATAACCGGCAAATCGGATACGTCATTAACACTTAACGTCAAATTAACATACGTCGTGTACCTAATGGATTTTCAGTTGTTGGCGGGTGATTCATTGATAAATCTTGCATCTCCGCAATATATGCAAGGTATTTATAATGCGTGGGGTATTCCAGGGGATAGTACATGGTCCATAGTCAACTCTGGAAATGTCCCTATTACTATCACAGTTACAGCATTTGTTACATCTCGTCCATTGCTAGCACAATATACGTTAGCGGCAGGACAAACGTACATCTTACTAAAAGATACAGTTGATAATGCTGAAATTGTGTCATGCTATGCTAACGGGGTTGTTGCCAATCCAAGAAAATTACTGCAAGGCGCTGATGGTAGTGTAGCGATGGCTTTAGATATACAATAACAGTAGGCGGGATTTCCCCGCCTATTTTTTTTACCATAATGGAAGGTATCGTGTTGTACCATTATCATCTATTGCTACCCATTTAGTAGGAGAACTTTTACCAGCTGGCCCTGTAGATCCTAGAGGTCCAATGGACATCGGCGACGATCCTTGTTTCGATGATCCACCAACATGGGGAATTTGCAGGCCACCAACACGACGCTCGGTTCAGGTCGGCACAAACTTGTTCTTTGTGGCATACGTCGCACCAAATCAATATTTGGTCAAAGGATGGTTCCAAGTAGGCGAGAAGATTTCCTACATCGAAGCTCAAAATATTCCCTAATCGTGCAAACGTTATCATTCGGCGTTTGCCAAACAATCAGCCGCTCGAAAGAGTCATCCAGAACAGACAGCTGAATTGGCGATATCCAGAAAGACAGCAAGCGTATATAGGCAGTAAGTTACTCAAAGTTCCAGATTTCTTGTATAGAACAATTTCCAACAACGACGTGTATTTTCAAAATCCAGCTGATGAGCACGAGATCGACAATTGGAAATGCAGTCGAATCTTCCTTTGTCGCACGAACCAATTCTTAGAGTGCATTGTTCAAAGTCGTTGCCACAAAGAAGGTGAAATTCTTCAGCCTCGGTATCATAACTACGTTGTGGCTCATCAAAGTAATTGGATCGACATCGGAACGCACCGTTTGACATGGGCCGATGTTGAGAGCCATTTTCATTTTAATCTTGCGTTACGAACGCCGAAAGGCCAGCATAATGTGCTTCTTCTTCCCGAAGAAAGAGTTCAAGACTTAATCAACTATCTATCGAATGCAAAAAACGGCGGTTAACAAACGTAAGCGCAACGCCCATTTCTTGAGTGTTGTCACCTAATTCATATACTTCGGAGGTCTCATTATGGACTGGTCATTCAAATATGATACCTATCAGGATGTCCGCAAAAATCTATTCCTCTATTCGATTGTGCCTCTCAACATCGTCGGTTTTTTCGTCTTCAATTGTATACTTCCCGACGCGGTACAGGAATGGATTGTTTCCCTTGGGCAACACTTGAGCAGTCTGCCATTGTTTCATTACGTCTCAGGAATTATCACGCTGAGTTTTCTAGCATTTCTTCTAACGGAGATAATCCAAATTCATGATCGATGGTATGATAGATTTGTCATTCACTGGCGTTTTCGTTACGCCACCGACTTTATTTTGCCTCGACTCATCCATCCTTTCGCCTCAAAGGTGTCATATCGCTTTCACGAGGTCGCCGAGCAGAACATCGGCCAATTTCAAGAGAAACTTTACTATCCGTACGTAGGAGATCGAGAAACCAAGATTGGAAAGAACTTACTGATTCGATTCTATGAACGAGTGACCTGTGTACTGGCTTACTCAGATTAATGAGATACTTATTGTTCTTGCTTTAATTATCGCTCTTTGGTTTGGAGGGTCAGCTTCATACGATCAGACATATAATACCAGATTGATTCGTTCAATAGTAGTTCTCATCGTCGCATTCGTTCTCAACAGGATCTGGGTCAGAACTTCTCGTGAATCCACACGCCGCGCGACCGAAGAAGAAATCGAGGCAATACACGCTGATCATGGCGCGGATTTCGAATCGCGCTTAAGAGATATCTGTCGCGAGTATGGAGTGCTATATGCCTAAGAAGGCCATCCAGATTCAATCGGAGTACTCAGCCCAAAGGCTTTCCCACCCGCAGAATCCAGCCATTCCTTGGGCTATCGACGAGTTACATTCTCTGGGAAGAGTTGCTCCATATCGCCGCATGGCGGATGTTGGCTGTGGCAAGCTCCGTCATTTCGATTCCTTCTTTCGCCTTACTCGTCAACTTGTTCTCGTTGATACTGAAAACCAGCTCTCAACCCCACACGTTGACAATGGTCAAGAATATACCGTGTACAACTTTGCTCGTAAGTTTTCCACATCCAAAACGAAAGTGTTGGCACTATCAGCGGACCGATTTGCGGACTCACGACTTGCGCTGGATGTTATCTTTTGTGTAGCCGTATTCGATGTCCGTATTAAGATCCACTAGGAAGAACATCATAGCTGCATGCGCTGCGAATCTCAAAACGAACAGCCATTTTGTTCTCATCGCACCTAGAAACGATCAATCCATAACATCACGATTCACAAGTCGCAACAAATACCGCGACGGCCACTATTTTGTCAGACAAGGTATAACCACTTTCTTCTGCAATTTTACCTCAACGGAGACTATTGTCAGAGATTGCGGCAAGTTCGGGCTTACGTTGGTGTCTGACGTTTCGAAACATCGACAGGTTTGCTTGATTTTCGTGAAGGTCTAGTTACATACTTATCCACACAACGCACAGCTCATGTAACAACACAAACCGCGGCGGTCGTAATATTTGGATTGTGCAAACGATACATGCAAGAATTCATCAGTTGAAGCAGGAAAGAGAGAATCATTCTACCGCGTCCGTTCTAACCATCTAAAAAAGGAACACGTCAAAGGAAGAAAGATCAGCTCGCAGCGCAAGATCGTGAAACTGCGCGCTGAATATTCAATGACGTTTATGACAACGGACCCACCGAGTGCCGCCCCAACTCCCACACTTCCAACAAATCTGCCTTACATTCAAAGCACTCTTCCACGTGTTGCAAGATTTCTTCTGGCAGCTGATCCTGCTTTTCCGATACCAGCGCGTCGACGTATTGGGCGATTTCATTTTCGGTGAGGTGCATAGCTTACTTGTGCTCAAGCGCTCTTTTTACTTCTCCAAGGAGTTCCTTAACTAATACAGGTTTCTCCACACAGGAAAATGCTCCCCATTTCTCCGCTTCCTCCACATAATTTGGATCTCCGCAAAATCCACTCAATATGATTATCGGAATTCCATTCAACCTCATTGCTTTGAGGAATTCAAAGCCGTCCATTCTTGGTGATTCTATATCGCTTACAATAAGATCTGGTTCAAAGATCGGGAGCAATTCTATGAAATCAGCTTTGCTTTCGTGGGCAACTACCTCGTATCCCGCCTTCATTAGGATAATTGATAGAAACTTTCGCATTGGTTCGTCGTCGTCTAAGATTGCGATTGTTGGCATTCGAATCTCATTGTCGCTTCTTCTTAGCAACATTTTTCCGTGGGATAGTTTTCTTCTTTTTTCGCTTTTGTGATGCATGGTATGCGACGATCTCAGCATGAAGCTTGTCAATTACTGCATCAATATCTGCCTGGGTGGCGTCCGGTCCGATCATGAAGATTTCTTTTTTAGGTTTTGCCACTGGATGAGGTCCCTTCTTTTGTAGGTGGTCTGCTAAGGCTAAGTTACTCATTTTCATAATGCATTGGCAAGTAATTTCGCCACTTCGCCAACACCCTATAGAAATGCAGTAATTGCAAACTCTCATTGCCATTTCGCCACTTTGCCAACAATTTTGCCATTGCCACGTTATGTATAGAGAACTTGACAAATGACGAAGTCCTTAAATCTGAAAAAAAATTTAGGATTCTCACCTCCCCACCTGCATCGGATCCCCGTCGTCCCGCAAGTAGAAGCAACGTCAGTGGATCGTTCCATGAGGAGTCACCCAGAAGAGGCTCTGGAGATATTGGCGCTTGATTCTATTCCCTATTACGGCTACATTTTGCCCCTGCTACGATGGAGCTCAAGGAAGCCGGAATGAATCTCTCCACAAACGAAAAATTGATTGTAGCCATGAAAATCTACGTAATATGTCCCGTAAGAAATGCCCGAAAATCAGATCTTAAATTTGCAGCTGAATATGTCAAAAAGCTTGAATCTCAAGGCATGGTCGTTCATTATCCACCGAGAGACTCTGATCAAATGGAAGACGGTGTTGGATTGAAGGTCAACGAGGCAAATCGCAAGGCTATTATTTCATCTGACGAGATTCACGTTATTTGGGACCCAAAAAGCTACGGAAGCCACTTTGATCTTGGTATGGCATTCATGCTTCGGGCAATACGCGAATGTCCTATCGTAGTGGTCCGGCCATTAAAAAGAACATTGCGGAAAAGTTACACGAATGTCTTGATAGCGTTGGCAAAGAATTCTTCCCTTTAATTTAAATCAATGTGAGCTATCAGGGAACTCTACAAGAATTGCAGTAGTTTATAGAAGTATTAAAGAGGGAAATACAATGGTTAAGAATATCATTATAGCAATCGGCTCGTTGGCATTTATGGTAGTAAGCGGTGTTGTCTTAGCGCAGGGGCAAAATGATTCGTCAGGCAGAGTAGCAGACTATGCGGATGACATTCATCCGCTTCTTGTTGGGATGAGTGTCCCTGATGTTGTTCTGACCGATATCCAAGGGAAGCAAGTAAAATTATATTCTCTTCTCGAACAAAAGCCCACAGTTCTCATATTTTATCGTGGGGGGTGGTGTCCGTATTGCAACCTTCAATTGGAACAACTGCACACGATAGAGAGCGATGTTCTCAACGAGGGCTACCAGATCGTAGCCGTCAGCGCGGACCGGCCAGAGAACATCGAGACAAGCATCGAAAAACACGACCTGCATTATACACTTCTCTCTGACAGCACAATGAATGCAGCGAAAGCCTTTGGACTTGCATTCAGAGTGGATAAAGAGGCACTGGAGAAGTCCAGAAATACGCGGCTACCCTGGAGGCTGGCTCTGGCTTAAGCCACCATATTCTCCCCGTGCCTGCGGTCTTCATCGTTCAGAAAGATGGTAGCATCATTTTTGAGTATGTGAATCCTAACTTTAAGGTCAGATTGAACGCACAAGTGCTGCTCGCCATATTGAAGGCGGAGAATGAACAAGAGGGGGAGAAGTAATTATCTTCTTATTGCCCCAGACATTCACCATCTGGGATGCGTGCTTAGTTCGCGGTAGTGTCTGTTCTCTACTATCGACCTGCGGGGGATCCTGATTTGTCCTCGGATCTATCGGCTCGCCAATTGTAAGCGGGGGGCGCTTACAAATACCTGCAAATCTCGGGTTCCTTGGGGGTATCCAGTACGTAGGTCGTACATTTCTCGAGGTTTTGCGATCAACCCAGCTCAAAATGTTACAATGTTACACATGTTACACCTATTTCACATACCCATACCTTTTGGCTTTGTATGTATAAAGATCTTTATATAACAGCAATAATCATCAAAGGTAAGGTATAGTCATTTTAGTGTAACAAGTGTAACATTTTCTATTTTCTCATATTTTCTTAATGTTTTTAAAGTTTTTCGGTTACAAGCCTAGTGTAACAAGACTGTAACAGCTGTAACTTATTCGACCCCAAATCCTTCAAGATCGATACCAGCCGCTTTGGCCTTCACTACGTCAACGCATAGCGACCTCTGTTTCGTCCCGTCAAAATCGACGGGATGATTTGTCGCAACGATATACTCGCACTCCTTGAACAACTTCAAGTACGATTCCTTATCCAGAAGGTCGCCTTCATAGTGCGTTCTTTGGGCGTACTCCTTAAACTCAGGAAACACCTTATTGAACCGAATAGCAATGACATCCGTGGTGCCAACCTTTGCTGCTTTCCACCACGGCATCTGTTTGACACTCGGTTCATATCCGGGAACATTGCTGACGATCTGCTTTTCATTCTTCTGCCACATGATCCCAAGCTCCTCAATCAACTGATCTACGGACGAGCGGACCATTCCTGAGTCTGTACCTGTTATCTCCTGTAATTGACCATCTAGCAATTTCGAAGGATCTATTTGTGGCATTTGTAATCCGCGGTGAATCGCATACTTCTGAAACAGAACAAGTCCCAGATGCATCACAGCAAGGTTGTTTACAATCCGAGGTGCAACGACTTTCTTCTCAAAGCACCGCTCGACGTAATCCTTCGATTGGGATAGCAGACCTCTCAAATCCTGAGTCAGACAGAACTCGATGTACCGTGGACTGAACCCTTCAAGCGGAAGATCCCAAAGTCGCTGGAATGCATCCCGCATCTCTTTTTCCTTCTTAACAGAATCAGAAAACCGAATCATGAGGGATCTTTCCCTGATGGCCGGTTGGCTGATATTCCACTCACCCATTACTGCCATCGGTGCAAGCAGTTCGTAGTCAATCGTCGTTTGATCTTCACGACCCTTTTGCTCCATCTCGCCGTCGTATATTTCACGGATATACCGGAGAAGACTGTCAATAGCATCATCCTTCATATCCGATTGTTTGAATTCATCATAAAACTGAGGGATTCCATTAGTCGATGAAAGATTCTTCAACATCGGGAATGGCCTCATGTTACACTTGTTTGGTACGGCATTCTTATAGCCGACAAGCCGCATTATCATCTTTGCCGTGCTTGTCTTTCCGCTTCCCTGACCACCGTGGACCAAGATGGAAGGAAAAGAGCCTAGTTGTTCGCGTATGATTTCTTTCACCGGAGTGGCAAATGTCCAGCCGATAAATGGTAATACCACCTTCTGTTCGTTGATTTTTAGTATATCTTCATAAAAGCCCTTCTCCAAGGATTGGGTCTCGTTTTCAGGGAGAACCTTGTATCCTATCTTGTGGTAGAAAGCTCCGCTGCCTTTGTCATACGGTACAATCGAAGGTTCAGTCGATATTCCGCTAGAACTGATATTCATTCCTTCGATGACCCAGGTATCCTTAAGTAAGCCGATGACTTTGGTTCCCTTTCTTCTGGTAGGAACTTGCGCATTGACATGAGCGCATAGAGCCTGGAGATCGTTATCGGAACCGACACATACACAATCCTGGTGGCCGATAGCTTTGAGCAGCTTCTGTTTGCTGTGCCAGTCAGCGCTTTCGATAAGAACGCCGGGGTAATCGTATCCTTGTGAACTTCTGATATCACATACCAGACAATCATTGTCATCAAGGACTAACAATTCTTTTGGTTTCATGATGAACGATGTAATCATCACATCGATTGGCTTATCTTTACTTCCGATTCTTTTGTAGTAGCTATCATGTCGTTCAAAAAACTGAATGGGTAATCTGCTGGATGCAGTATCATATCGCTCGTACATATCATTGACCGTATCGGCCACTTTTTCTGGAGGTAGGGGTGGCAAATTTCTTTGATTCCACAATCGACACATTTCAACGGCTTCTTCTTTTAGAATTCCCCTTTTTATCCAAGTACCGACTTGGCTCGCAAGCATAGGCGTCCTATCACCTGGATTTTTAGCTGAAAGAAGTTCTTTAAAGCTTCTTTTGTTACTCATTTCATTAGAAACCTTGTTCGATATATCTACCGAAACAGATGAGCAATTTTCATTGATATACAGATCAGGATCATAGGACAAAAAACATGCTCTAGCCGGGTCAATGGTATTATCGGTTTCAACCCCATACCTTTCTTTCATTTTCTGGCGGAGTTGCCGGTAGATTGCCCTGAATTCATCCTCGTTTGATATTTCCCTATCCAGAGCAAAGACTACTTTGAATCCATCGCCGCTTGGTGAAAGAAAAAAGATGAAGACTTCACCATCCTGTTTAAGCTTCTTACGGATCTCTTCGAGTTTATCTAAAATGTGATCGATGTCTATTACGACATAACGAAGTCCTTTGAAAAACTTGTTCTTCCGGATGCCACCATGAAAACTAGCCGTACAGAAATATGGCAGCAGCTCTTTCTTCAGCGCTTGTCTTTTTTCGATGGATGTTTCCAACCGGATGGTGGCAACCTTTGAACGGAGATCTTCTGATGTGCGGATTTGATCTACAATCCAACGTAGGGGTTTTGAAGATGTTTTTGTTATGAGGATATTTTTGGCGTAGGATACTTGTATAGCATCCAGGGATCCAGACAAAGTCTGGCTATTTACAGCAACAATTGTTTCATTTGGCTGTTCTATAGTTGTTTGAGTGTTCATATGTATCTGAATTAGAATGGATTATGCTCTTGAGATTCTTGAGTGAATTTCCATAACGGATTGGACTTACGGTCGCGTGATCCGCATAGTATTCTCGGACGAGTGTTGAGAGCTCGCTTGTCCGCTCAAATTGAAACAGCGTGACGCCTCGTTGACGATCATAGGATAGAACCGGGTGACCGGATGCAATGAGGAATGCTGTTAGATAGAAGTCTTGTGATGAATATGTATCGATGTTCATATTTGTATCCCTTTGGACTTTAGTTTTTCTTTTGTTTCAGTATTTAGCCGAGAAAGCATTTCTTCACGGGTGACCTCAAATACTATCTGCATTCCATTTGGATCTTTAGACCCTTTGTCAGGATATGGATCAACGCCAGCGAGCGTGAAATATTTGATCAATTCCCGGCAATCGTTGTAAATATAATAGGCGTCCTTCATGATATATGGTAAGCGTGGATCGTCGCATTGGACGGCCAGCTCAATCATTTTTATTCCTGTGTTTGTTAGTTCATTGAGTAGCATGTAGGTTTGATGCTGAAGCATCTCTTTGAGGCCGGCATCGATGGGGGCGTTGAGTTCGGGTGGATTTGTCATGTTATTTATTCTCATGTGAATTAATTTGAATAGAGTAATTTCCTCATAGTATAAAATGTTGAGGAACTCAAAGTAATCACAATGAGCGAAAACTTTGTTCTTTTAGAAGAGTATTGAGATGGGTGAAGAGACGCGATAATAATCGCGTATTTTGGAGGCTTTGTTGCAGAACGATAGCAGGGCTACCGTGTTTTAGGTATGCTTTATTATACTAATAATATTTGAGATTATACAAATGGTATTTTTATCTCTGTCATACCTACTTTATTATAGGAAATATTCTGATTAAGTACAAGCGATTTCTAATAAAAATGAGTATCTAGGATTGAAAGGATTTCGGTACGAAAAACACCCAACAGCAAGCAGGCTTCGCAGCTAGCAGTAGGGGTATGTAAATACCATGCTGATCTCATTAAGCGGCGGATGGACCCATCATTGTAGGGTTCATCTTTTCATTTTTCTTCTCTCTCTTCTCTGCCTTCTTTTCTTTCATAGTCTTCGCCGGTTTTTTCTTTGTATCTTTTTTTGTGTTTTGGCTTTTGCTCATGGCTTGTTCCTTTCTATTATAGATTGTGATAATGTAAGCTACACAACTCGTCGTATTGTGTCAACTCAAAGTGTAACTGTAACAGGCCAAAACGGTCGCTATTCGGCAGTTGTGTTATAGTTCAATGTGGATCCTGTTTACCGTATCATGGAGCTGTTCGGGCTGTAAGTGGGAGTAAATTTGAGTCACCTTCATATCCGTATGGCCAAGGAGCTTCTGCACTTCATACAAGGAAACCCCATCCTGAACCAGCCAACTGGCAAATGTATGCCGGAGCGAGTGAAAGTGCAGCCGATCTTCTTGAAAGTGGCACTCATAGACATAGTATTTGAACTTTCGGGTAACCCACTTATCATAGATTCTTCTGCCGTTCAGTGTGAACACGTATTCCAATGCAGAGTGAGCCGGCTTGTGCCGTAAAAGATTAGAAGCAGTTTCACTTAGCGGTATGCATCGCCTCTTTCCACTCTTTGTCCGGAACGTTGGGTTACTCTGAATTGTAAGGACATTTCGTTTCAGGTCAACATTCGACCATTGCAAGTTTAGAATCTCTCCTCGTC